>JAQGKA010000370.1 GCA_028290355.1 Tardiphaga sp.
TCGCGGCGACCGCGCCGGTGATCTCGTCGACGGTTTCGCCGCGCACCCGCAGCGCCATCAACAGGCCCCCCATCTGCGACGGCGTGGCTTCGCCCGACATCATGCTGTCGAACGCCGCCGAGGATTCTTCACGCGACAGCGTGGCGCCGGTCGCGACCTTGGCGATGATTGCCCTGAGATTGTCCATCAGATGCTTTCAGAGTGGGGTGAGGCCCTCATGGTGAGGAGCGCGTCTTCGCGCGTCTCGAACCATGAGGATGAACAGCCCCTCGTCCTTCGAGACGCGGCCTAAGCGGCCGCTCCTCAGGATGAGGGGGCGCGGTGTTTTGTGTTAGGTAACGCATGTCAACACTGGCTTAGTTGTTGTTGCTGGCCGCGCCGGTCGCGAGCGCGACGGCTTCCTCGTTGATCCGGGTGCCGATCTGGCTTTCGAGCTTGGTGACATATTGCGCGACCTGTTCATCGGTCTGGCCGCGCTGCAGGGTGTCCTTCAGCTTCTTGACCTCGTCGGAGGCCATGTCCACCGGCGGCGCCGAGATGTCGGTGACACGGAACACGATCCACTCGGAGGGTGTCGCGCCCTGGGCCTGTCCGGCATCGTCCTTGGCGCTGCGGAACACCGACTGGATCACGCCGGCGGAGAGGTCGGGGACGCTGGCGTCGCGCTTGAACGGAACGGAGGTCTCGACCTTGAGGCCGGCCGCTGTGGCTTCGTCGGCCAGCTTCACTCTGCCGCTCAGCTTCTTCGCCATCTCGTCGGCCTTGGTGCGCAGCCGCGTGGTGACCTGATCGTCGCGCCAGCGCGTCTCGACCTGGTCCTTGACTTCGTCCAGCGTGCGGTCGCGCGACGGCGTGACGCCGAGCACGTCGTACCAGACATAGCCGCCGCCGACCCGCAGCGCGTCGTTGTCGATGCCGACGTCGCTGTTGAAGGCCTGCGAGACGATGTCGAGGCCGGCGGGAATGCCGGCGACGGGCTGGCCGGCCGGGGTGCGGCCGGAGCGATCGACGGCGTCGATGGTCACTGAGGTCAAACCGAGCTTCTTGGCGGCATCGACCACGTTGGATCCGCCGCCGCGCTCGTCTTCCATCTTGTTGTGCATGTCGGCGACCACGGCGCGGGCGCGCTCGATGGCGAGATCGCGCTTCAGGGCGACGGCGATGCTGTCATAGGTCGGCTGGGTGCCGGCTTCGACTTTGCCGACCTTGACCAAGGTGACGCCGAACCGGCCGGTGACCGGCTGGCTGATGCCATCCGGCGCCAGCGAGAATGCGGCATCCGCAACCGACGGATCGATGATCGCTGATTTCGCGACCATGCCGAGATCGATGTCAGACGGCGATAGGTTGCGCTCCTTGGCGAGGTCGTTGAACGTGAAAGTGTCACTGAGCTTGGCGCGGGCGGCCTGCGCCTCCTCCGCGGTCGGGAAGACGATCTGCGAAATCTGGCGCTGCTCCGGCGTCGCCAGCTTGTCCTTGCGCTCCTCGAACACCTTCTTCGCGTCGTCATCGGTCACCACCGACCACTTCGCCATCTCTTCCGGCGTCATCACCACGAAGGCGATCTTGCGATATTCGGGGGCGCGGAACTGGGTCTTGTGGTCCTCGAAATAGGCGGCCAGCGCCTCGGGCGAGGGCGCGTCCACGGTGCCGGCGTGGGCGGCGTCGAGCTTCACATATTCGATGGTGCGCTGTTCGTTCTGGAAACGGCTCATCGCTTCGATCAGGGTCTTCGGCGGCTCGATGCCGGCGGTGACGGTGCCGGCGATCTGGCGGCGCAGCGACACCTTGCGCTGCTCGGCGACGTAGCGCTGCTCGGAATAGCCCAGCGAGCGGATCAGCTGCTGAAAGCGGGGCGCATCGAACGTGCCGGTGGAGCCCTTGAAGTTCGGGTCGTTGACGATCTGGCGCATCACCTCGGCATCGGCGACGCCGAGGCCCTTGCGGCGGGCGTCCTCGTCCAGCGCGGCTTCGGCGATCACCTGCTGCAGCACCTGGCGGTCGACGCCGAAGGCGCGGGCCTGATCCGAGGTCAGCGGGCGGCCGAACTGGCGGCCGATCTGCTGCAGCTTGTCATTGTAGAGCTGGCGGAATTGCTCGGTGGAGATCTCGGTGCTGCCGATCGTGGCCAGCGTCGATTTCCCATAGCCCTTGAAGATGTCGGCGATACCCCAGATGGCGAAGCTGCCGATCAGCACGACCATCACGACGGTCATGACGGTCTTGCCGAGCCAGTTTTTCGAGGCGTTGCGCATTCCGCGAAGCATGGGATCATTCTATCTGTCAGGAGGGGAACCGGCTCGCGCCTGCAGCGGAATCCGCTGGAGGGCGTCGCCAGATTGGACGCGCATCATAAAGTGGCAGAAGCCGCGTCGCAACCGGCTGGGGAGGGGCGGATTGAAGCGGTTTGGCCGAATCGACGGGGATTGGCCGCGCCGATGGAACTTTGCGGCCGGATGCCGCTTTGTTGAGCGGGACCGTTATGGTCCGTCGGGGAACGCACATGCGGATCGGTTTGCGATCGGGGATTGCCATCGCCGGTGTTTGGCTGGCGCTTGGCCCGGCGTTTGCGCAGTCAAATCCTGCGAAGCAGAATCCGGGCGTCGCCCAGTCAAAGAACGAAATCGCGCCGGTGCCCGGCGCCAACAGCTTTTCCGAGGCGCAGGCGCGGACCCTGATCGAAGCGCAGGGCTATGCCGATGTCTCGCCGCTGATGAATGATCACCGGGGGATCTGGCAGGGCACCGCCAAAAAGGGCGGCAACAAGGTTCATGTCAGCGTCGACTTCAAGGGCCATGTCACGGCCAGGCACGAATGACGCCGGGAATGATGCGATGAGCAAGGTGACGATCTCGCGGCTGTTCGACGATTATGCCGACGCCCAGACGGCCGTGCTGCATCTGCGGGAGGCGGGTGTCGATCAGGATGACATCAGCCTGATCGCGAACAATGCCGACAAATGGTATTTGCCGGATTATGCCGCGGGCGCCGGCAAGGGCGCCGCGATCGGCGCCGGCTTCGGCGGTTTCGGTGGGCTGCTCGCGGGTTTGGGCCTGCTGGCGATTCCGGGCCTTGGGCCGGTGGTGGCGGCCGGTTGGCTGGCCGCGGCTGCGGCCGGCGCAGTCGCTGTGGGCGCCGCCGGTGGCGTGATCGGGATGATGGCGGAAGCCGGGGTCGCGGTGAACGAGGCGGAGGTCTATGCCGAGAGCATCCGCCGCGGCGGCAGCCTGGTCAGCGCGCGCGTCGAGGCCGGCGACAAGGAACGGCTGGAAGCGATCCTGCATCCGTCGTCGGTCGATATCGAACAGCGCCGCGCGGCATTGACCTTGTCTGGCTGGAGCAAGTTCGATCCCGCCGCGCCGGATTTCACCGCGGAAGAGATCAAGCGCGAACGCGGGTTGCGCCAGGCGTGAGGGCTTACGCGACACTCTGCTCCATTAGGCGCGACGACGATCGAAAGCGTTTGGGCGCCGAGCCGGTGGTGCGCTTGAAGGCGTTGCTGAAGGCGCTCTCCGACGTGTAGCCGAGCGACAGCGCGACGCTGGATAGCGGCGCATCGCTGTCGCGCAGCGCGCGTTCGGCGAGGCGCATCCGCCAGCCCAGCAGATAGGCCAGCGGCGCCACGCCGACCACCGTCTTGAAGCGCAGCGCAAAGCTGGTGCGCGACATCGCGGCGGCGCGGGCCAGCTCGCCGAGCTTCCACGGCCGCGCCGGATCGCCGTGTATCATCTGGATTGCCGGTGCGAGGCGGGCATCGCCCAGCGCGCGCAGCCAGCCGTTGGCCATTTCAGCGGGGCCGGCAAGATGGGCGCGCAGCGTCTGCACGAACATCAACTGCGCCAGTTGATCGATGGCCAGCGACGCGCCGGGCCGGTCGACCGCCAGTTCGCCGGTGAGCTGGTCGAGCAGCCAGCGCAGCGTCGCCGCCTCGGGCGACGCGGCGCGGACATGAACCAAAGGCGGCAGGGCATCGAGCAGCAGTGCGCCGTGCGCTCTGTCGAGCTTGACGCGGCCGGCGATCAGCAACACGTCGCCGCCGTCGCCGTATTGCGCGAAGCCGTTTACCGCAGTCCGGAACGCGGCGATGCCGTCGATCGGCGGGAGCGCCAGATCGCTGGCGATGACGAACGTTCGCTGGCCCGTCATCAGGAACACGTCGCCCGTCTCCAGCCGCACCGGCGCCAGCCCGTCCATCGCCAGCCAGCACGCGCCTTCGGCCACCGCATTGAACTTGATGCCGTCCGGCGGCGGAAACCGCATCGACCAGTCGCCGCCGGTACGCAGACCTGCGGACACCACGCTTTTGGCTTTCACCAGCGACAGCACGTCGGAGAGGGCGTCGGAAGTCATTCGGGACGATCGCGCAGGAATCCGGGATTGGCAAGCATAGATTGTCCCGATGGCGCGGCGCATATCCTGACCACCACATCAGGAGATTGATCATGCGCACGTCCCAGACCCCCATCGGCTCCGGCTTCGGGCCTTACACCACCACCACGGACGTCATCGCGGGCTGCGACCTAGCCGGCAAGGTGGCCGTTGTCACTGGCGGCTATTCTGGCCTCGGCCTCGAAACTGCAAAAATCCTGGCGGCGGCCGGCGCCCGCGTCATCGTGCCCGCGCGCGATCCGGACAAGGCGAAGCGCGCGCTACAGGCGATGCCGGACATTGCGCTGGAGAGCCTCGACCTGATGGACCCGGCCTCGATCGACGGGTTTGCCGAAAGGTTTCTGGCGACGGGGCAGGCGCTGCATCTTCTGGTCAACAGCGCCGGCTTCATGTCGAACGATCTCGTGCGTGACAGCCGCGGGTATGAATCGCAGTTCTCCACCAACCATCTCGGACATTTTCAGCTCACCGGACGGCTCTTGCCGGCGCTGCGCCAAGCCGGGGGCGCGCGCGTCGTGGCCGTCTCGTCGCGCGGCCATCGCTTCGGCGGCATCGATTTCGACGACCCGAATTTTGAACGGCGCGATTACGACCGCTGGGCGGCCTATGCGCAGTCGAAGACCGCCAATGCGCTGTTCGCGTTGTCATTGGACGAACTGGGCAAGTCCCACGGCGTGCGCGCGTTCTCGGTCCATCCCGGCACCATCATGACCGACTTTGCGCGCAACGCGACAAAGGAGGAATTGCGCAGCTTCGGCATCTTTGACGAGGAAGGGCGTCTGATAATCGATCCCGTGCGCGGCGCCAAGACCGTGGAGCAGGGCACCGCGACGATCGTCTGGTGCGCCACCACACCGCAGCTCGACGGGCGCGGTGGCGTCTATTGCGAGGATTGCGACATTGCCGGTGAGAACGAGTCCAGGGAGGCTGGCGCGGGCGTGCGGCCGTGGGCGGCCGATCCGGAGTTCGCCGACCGGCTATGGCAGTTAAGTGAGCAATTGACAGGCGGCAGCTTCGCTGGGTGAAGGAAGGTCGGGCCCGGCTGCTCCCTTGAGCAACCGGGCCCGCTCTGTTAGCCCAGAGGCATCCTTTCACCGCGGGACATCCTCATGACTGACGCCGTTAGGCCTGTGATTGCCGGCAACTGGAAGATGAACGGCCTCAAGGCTTCGATGGTGGAGTTCGAGGCGATGCTGCGCGGCGCGCCGGAGGTTCTGTACAAGACCGACCTGCTGGTCTGTCCGCCGCTGACGCTGCTGGCGACCTTCGCCGCCAAAGCCGCGAATTTCGGGCAGGAGGGCAGTCGGGTGGTGACGGTCGGTGCGCAGGATTGCCACCCCGGCGTCTCGGGCGCCCATACCGGCGATGTCTCGGCGGAGATGCTGGCCGATGCCGGCGCCACCGCCGTCATCGTCGGCCATTCCGAACGCCGCGCCGACCATGGCGAATCCGACGCGGTGGTGCGGCAGAAGGCACAGGCCGCGTGGCGCGCCGGGCTGACCGCGATCGCCTGCATCGGCGAGACCCAGGCGCTGCGCGACGCCGGCCGTACGCTGGATATTTGCGGCGCGCAGCTGGAGGGCTCGCTGCCCGACGGCGCCACATCGGCCAATCTGATCGTGGCCTACGAGCCGGTCTGGGCGATCGGCACCGGGCTGACTCCGACCGCTGGAGATGTCGAGCAAGTTCATCGCTTTATTCGCGATCGTCTCATAGAGCGCTTTAAGGGGGAGGGGGTCGGAATTCGCATCCTCTATGGCGGTTCGGTGAAACCCTCCAATGCCAGGGAACTGATGGCGGTGCCGAATGTGAACGGCGCGCTGGTCGGCGGCGCCAGCCTGAAAGCCGCCGATTTCCTTGCGATTGCCGCGGGCTGCCCTTAAGTATCGCGAAATGCTGGAATTTGCGGTCCGCGCCGGTCCTTCCGGGGGTGACAATCCCCCGTCCGATCGTGTAGACAGCCCACGACTTCAAACCCCGCAAGCGACGATTGCAGCCGGCCAGCGGCGCGGCGTGCTTGCGATGGAAGGACCCGATGCAGAGCGTCATTATCGTTATCCACCTCATGATCGTCGCGACCCTGATCGCGGCGGTGCTGTTGCAGAAATCCGAGGGCGGCGGCCTGGGTGTCGGCGGCGGCGGCGGTGGCGGCTTCATGTCGAGCAGGGGCACGGCGAACCTGCTGACCCGCACCACCGGCATTCTGGCCGCGGGCTTCTTCGTGACCAGCCTGTTCCTGTCCTGGCTCGCGGCCTATGAACGCAAGCCGACTTCGATCATCAATGGCAACACCGCGCCGATCTCGCAGCCGGGCGGCGCGCTGGCACCGCCGACCTCCGGCGGTCTGCTGGATTCGCTGAAAAAATCGGACGAGCAGCAGGCTCCTAGCGGCCCGCAGGCACCGCGTTCGCAATAATGCAGCATGGCCATGCAGAACGGCGACTTCCGTTCCGCATCAGCAATCCCCATCAAGGGACTGTATTCACTCTGATTTCCGGTTCACCCACAGCCCATCCACGATCCGGTGGACGGCTGCGATTGGCTTTTGCGAATCGGCTCCGGAGCCTTAAAGGTTAAGCCCCATGGCGCGGTACATTTTCATCACCGGCGGCGTGGTCTCCTCGCTCGGCAAAGGTCTGGCGTCAGCGGCGCTCGGCGCCCTGCTGCAGGCGCGGGGCTACAAGGTCCGTCTTCGCAAACTCGACCCCTATCTCAACCTCGATCCCGGAACGATGTCGCCGTATCAGCACGGCGAAGTGTTCGTGACCGACGACGGCGCCGAGACCGATCTCGATCTCGGCCATTACGAGCGTTTCACCGGGCGGCCCGCCACCAAGGCGGACAACATCACCACCGGCCGGATCTACCAGGACATCCTCACCAAGGAACGCCGCGGCGACTATCTCGGCGCCACCATTCAGGTGATCCCGCACGTCACCAACGCCATCAAGGATTTCATCCTCGACAGCAATGACGACTACGACTTCGTGCTGTGCGAGATCGGCGGCACCGTCGGCGACATCGAGGGCCTGCCGTTCTTCGAGGCGATCCGCCAGATCAGGAACGACCTGCCGCGCGACAGTTCGATCTACATCCACCTGACGCTGCTGCCGTTCATTCCCAGTGCCGGCGAATTGAAGACCAAGCCGACCCAGCATTCGGTCAAGGAGCTGCGCTCGATCGGCATCCAGCCGGACATCCTGCTGTGCCGCACCGACCGGCCGATCCCGAAGGAAGAGCGCCGCAAGCTCGGCCTGTTCTGCAACGTCCG
>JAQGKA010000421.1 GCA_028290355.1 Tardiphaga sp.
GGATTGCCGCCGATGTAGCGCCGCGCCTCGGCGACGATATTCGACGAACCGAAACCTGATGTGCTTGCAAAGGACGAGGCCGCGCTGTCCGCGCTCTGCTCGATCGCCTGGCGGCGCGAGACGCGCATGTGATGGCGGCTGTGACGATAGCTGTGATGATTGGCGTGATGCGCGTGAGCGTGTCGCCCGGCACCGTGATGCGGTCTTGCTGAAGCAGGAGTCGCAGATGCGACGACAACCGCCGAACACATCGCGAAAACTGAGAAGCGAAGCGAACGGCGAAACGCAGTGAACTGAACCATACCAAGTTTTTCCTCATCAACACCCCGATCCCCATTGGCCCAAAATACGCGGACCAACATTCGGTGGTGCGGTGAACTAATTTGATGTGGCGAGAACAAGACGTCACTCAACGGATAGCTATTTTGCTGGGCTATCTGCGCCGCATTACGGCCATGAACATTAACGGCGCTTCAGATAGCTTCAATGCATACCTCTCAAAGGGCATATATTGTGGGTGAGCAGGTACTATCTGCGTGCCATTGCGATCGATTATCATTCAGCTACTACAACAATGCAGACGTGGCCCGCGAAAAGGCGGCGCGCATTGTCGGCGATTTTATCGCCAAAAAATCAGGATTAGCGCTTGACGAGCTACTTCTGCGCTATCGTTCACTCTATCTGGCGGCTCGGCTCAACAGGAAAACGCCCTGCTCGCCGAACATGTTCAAGAACCACCACGGCGCGTTGAGCCGCAGCGGACGACCATAGAGATCGAGCGCCACCGCGCGCTCCATCTTGACGTTGATCTCGTCGCAGAGCTGGACGAAATCCTTGATGGTGCAGAAGTGAATGTTCGGCGTGTCGTACCAGGTCGCCGGCAGATTCTCCGTCCGCGGCATGTGACCGCCGACCAGGAGCTGCAGGCGCATTTTCCAGAAGCCGAAATTCGGAAACGAGACAATGGCGCGACGCCCGATGCGCAGCAGATTTTCCAGCACCACGCGCGGCTGCCTTGTGGCCTGCAGCGTCTGCGACAGGATCACATAGTCGAAGGCATCATTGGGATAGTTGATAAGGTCGGTGTCGGCGTCGCCCTGCACCACCGCGAGGCCCTTGCCGACGCAGCGGTTGACGCCCTCGCGCGACAATTCGATGCCGCGACCGTCGATGCCGCGGCTTTCCAAGAGCTGCAGCAGATCGCCGTCACCGCAGCCGACGTCGAGCACCTTCGAGCCGCGCTCGATCATGCCAGCCACCAAGAGATGGTCACCGCGATAGATCTCGGTGCCGCGCGGCGCCGGAGTCACCAAAGGCAAAATCTGTTGTTCGGCAGACATCGTTACTTCCCCGTCGTGGGCAGGCCGCGCACCGAAGCCGCGGAATCCAGGAACGCACTGGCGATATCGAGGAACTCCGGCACGTCGAGCAGGAACGCGTCGTGGCCCTTGTCGGTCTCGATTTCGGCGAACGACACCCGCACGCCGCCGGCGTTGAGCGCATGCACCACCGCGCGGGATTCCGAGGTCGGAAACAGCCAATCCGATGTGAACGACATCAGGCAGAACCGTGTCTGCGTATCGCGAAACGCTTCCGCCAGCACGCCGTTGTGGTCGGCGGCGATATCGAAATAGTCCATAGCGCGCGTGAGATACAGATAGCTGTTGGCGTCGAAGCGCTCGACAAAGGACGAGCCCTGATAGCGCAGGTAGCTTTCGACCTGGAAGTCGGCGTCGAACGAGAAGGTCGGCAGGTCGCGGTCCTGCATCCGCCGCCCGAACTTGCGATGCAAGGCGGCGTCGGAGAGATAGGTGATATGCGCGGCCATCCGCGCGACGCCGAGGCCGCGATGCGGATGGGTGCCCTCTTCAAAGTAGCGTCCGCCGCGCCAGTCCGGATCGGCCATCACGGCCTGACGGCCGAGTTCGTGAAACGCGATGTTCTGCGCCGAATGCCGCGTGCTGCACGCCACCGCCAGCGCCGAGAACACCCGCTTCGGATAGGCCGCGGTCCATTGCAGCGTCTGCATGCCGCCCATTGAGCCGCCGACGACGCTGAACAGCTGATCGATGCCGAGACGGTCGATCAGCATCGCCTGCGCGCGCACCATGTCGGGAATGGTGATGACCGGAAAATCCAGCCCCCAGAGCTTGCCGGTGGCGGGATTGGTCGAGGCCGGACCGGTCGAGCCCATGCAGCCGCCGAGCACGTTCGAAGAGATGATGAAGTAGCGCTCGGTATCGAGCGCCTTGCCGGGACCGACCAGCGTCTCCCACCAGCCCGGCTTGCCGGTCACCGGATGCGGATTGGCGACATGCTGGTCCCCGGTCAGCGCATGGCAGACCAGAATGGCGTTGGATTTGTCGGCGTTGAGCGTGCCATAGGTCTGGTAGGCGATCTGGAATGGCGCAAGGTCGATGCCGCAATCGAGCTGCAACGGCTGATCGGCGCCGAACAGGGCGACCTGCGAGGTCGGGTGGTCCGCTTCCTGCCCGCGCTCGTCGGCTCGTACCGGGCTCTTCACCGACTGGATATTTACCATCTTGATACCGGCCTCCTCAGGAGGTTCTCAGACCAACACTGGATTCAGGCCATAAAAAACCCGGCCTGAACAAATAGTTCAGCCGGGATCAAAACTGTCCCCGGCCTGTTTAGCGAGTTATTTAACGTGGCTGCAAGCCGGCCGGCTCAAATGACCACGGAATAGGCAATAAGATTAGTCCCACCCATGGCCACCGTCAAGACAAGCCTTGGACAGACCTTGCACAGGCCTTGGACCAGCCAAAGCCGCATCGCTGCCGGTCGCAAAATTCCCAACGTTTTCTTTGCTTTCGAGCCCCGTTCTACCTAATCAATGGCCAGGCCAAACAGCCCTTTTGATCAGCCGTTTACGGGTTACCGCGCATGTCCATAGTGCCCCCCGCTCCGCCCTCGCTGCAGGAGCTGCGTAAAGAGATCGACAGCATCGATGAGCAGGTCCACGGCCTGCTGATGCAGCGTGGCGATATCATCGACCGGCTGATCTCGGTGAAGCAGACCCAGGAGGTCGGCTCGGCATTCCGCCCCGCGCGCGAGGCCGAGATGATGCGCCGCCTCGTGCAGCGGCATCGCGGCATCCTGCCGATCGATACCGTGGAGAGTATCTGGCGCGTCATCATCGCGACTTTCACTTACGTGCAGGCGCCGTTCTCGGTGCATGCGGACCTGTCGCTCGGCGAATCCGCGATGCGGGATTCGGCGCGGTTTCATTTCGGCTTCACGGTGCCTTACGTCGCGCATTTCAGCGCCGCCGCTGCGGTCGAGGCCGTGGCAAAATCAAAGGGTGACCTCGCGCTCGTCTCGGCAACAAGCAGCCGCACGCCATGGTGGATCGAACTGGAATCGCAGGGCGCGCCCAAGATCATCGCGCGGCTGCCGTTCATCGAGCGCGCCGATCATCCCGCCGCTTTGCCGGTGTTCGTGGTGTCGCGCGTCGCCGACAGCGCGATGGTGACGGAAGTGGAGATGTGGAGCGTGCGGGTGTCGGGCTGGAATGCCGAGATCGCGCGCGCGCTGTCGCCGCTCGCCGAGATCGTCGCCGTGCCGGATACCGCCTTCGACGGCGCCGCCCTGCTGATCTCGATCACCGGCACGACCAGCCTCGACAAGATCAAATCGGCGCTGATCGAGGCCGGCGCTTCAGTGCGTTCCTCGGCCCTCGTCGGCAGCCACGCAACCCGCTATACGGTGACCGCCAACGGCACGCCGCGTTCCTGAGATATATTTGATAATCTGGAGTTAGAGATGTCCCGTCCCGTGCCGAAACCCGGCATCCTCGATATTGCGCCCTACACCCCCGGCAAGAGCCCGGTGGCCGAGCCCGGCCGCAAGATGTTCAAGCTGTCGGCCAACGAGACGCCGTTCGGCCCCTCGCCGCGCGCCAGGGAAGCATACGTCACCGCGGCGGCGCATCTCGAGGATTACCCGGAAGGCACCTCGAAGGTGCTGCGTGAGGCGATCGGCCGTGCCTTCGGGCTCGATCCCGCCCGCATCATTTGCGGCGCCGGCTCCGACGAAATCCTCAACCTGCTGGCGCACGTCTATCTCGGCCCCGGCGACGAGGCGATTTCGACCACCCACGGCTTTCTGGTCTACCCGATCGCCACCATGGCGAACGGCGCTACCAATGTGGTCGCGGCGGAAACCGACTTCACCTGCAATGTCGATGCGATCCTCGCCGCGGTGTCGCCGCGGACCAAGCTGGTGTGGCTGGCAAACCCGAACAACCCGACCGGCACGTACCTGCCGTTCGACGAGATCAAGCGGCTGCGCGCCGGCCTGCCGGCGCATGTGCTGCTGGTGCTCGACGCCGCCTATTCCGACTACGTCTCGCGCAACGACTACGAGATCGGCATCGAGATGGTGGCCACCACCGAAAACACGGTGATGACGCACACGTTT
>JAQGKA010000455.1 GCA_028290355.1 Tardiphaga sp.
CTTCCCGCGAGCATGATGCTTAGCGGTCTGCTGCTGGCAGGCACGCTGGTTGTGTGGCGCGAGCCGAGCAATCCCATAATCCCGGCAGCCACTCGGCAGGGCGGAGTCGACAAGTCTTCGGCTGTAAGGAGCTAAGCCGCGAGCTGAGATCAGACGCCCCAACGCAGAGCTGCGGTGTGCACCGGGGCATCCCATAATTTCGTCGCCTGGCTATCGAGCACAGATACGGTGATCGAGACACCGGCCATGTCGAGGGATGTGACGTAGGAACCGGTCAAGAAACGCGTCGCCGTGATTCCCGCGCCGTCCAGAATTCGCTTGGCGCTGTTGACCATCAGATAGAGTTCGATCAGCGGCGTCGCGCCGAACCCGTTGACGAGAAGCAGCACTTCACTGCCATTGCTGGGCGCAAGATCCCTGAGGATCGCGTCAAGCAGCTCGGCGGCAATCGCATCGGCGGAAGCCAACGGCACCCTGCGGCGGCCGGGCTCGCCATGAATGCCGACGCCCATTTCCATTTCATTGTCGGCCAATGTGAAATTTGGCCGTCCCGCCGCCGGCACAGTGCATGGCAACAGCGCCACCCCCATCGAACGGGTGCGCCGGTTGGCCTCTTCACCGAGCGCCTTGAGAGCTGAAAGCGGCATTCCCGTCTCGGCCGCAGCGCCGACCATCTTTTCCACGATCAACGTACCCGCGACACCGCGACGACCGGTCGTGTAGGTCGACTTCTCGACCGCCACGTCGTCGTTGGTCACCACGCTCGTAACTTCCCGCCCGGCCATTTCGGCGGCCATGGTGAAATTCATCACATCGCCTTCGTAGTTCTTGACGATGAAGAGCACGCCCGCACCGGTGTCGACGGCCTCCGCAGCCTCGATCATCTGGTCCGGCGTAGGCGAGGTGAAGACCTGGCCGGGGCAAGCCGCGTCGAGCATGCCGAGGCCGACAAAGCCCGCATGCAGCGGCTCATGTCCCGAACCGCCACCCGAAATCAGCGCGACCTTGCCCGGTTTCAAGGTGCGGCGGCGCACGAATTTGCGTTCGGCGCCGAGCAGCAGGATCTCCGTATGCGCCGCCGCGAGGCCGTCAAGACTTTCTTCGAGTACCGTATCGGCGCTGTTGATGAGCTTTTTCATGAACATCCTCCCGTCCTGGGTCTGCAGTTCGAATAAATGGCTCACCCCACGTTTTCGGCATAGCGCGCGAGTTGCGCGGCGAAATCCACGATGAGCTGTTCGAGCGCACGGTTCTTCTTGTCGTCGCCGAGGTCAGGTACGGTCACCGAGACGGTGCGCGTATGCGCTTCGCGGTGAGGTGCGCGCAGCCGGCCAGGATGCGCGCGTCCATAGGCTTCGAGAAATGCCGCGCGCTCGGCGCCGGACAAATGGCAGACTTCGAAAATGATCGCGACATGCTTCGCCGGGATCGGCACCAGATATGCCGGATTGGTGATCTGGGTCACGAAGGAGCGATTCTTGCCCAGCGCCGCCGCAAGCTTCAGCCGCGTCCCGGAGGGCCGATTGTCGAGTACCCGCCGCAGGATGACCTTGTATTCCGCGACATTGCTGTCGCCAGGCGCGCGGATGCCCTCGCCTGCTTCGTCCGTCATGAACCCACCTTTGCGATTGCGGCCTTGAGCCGCGCGACGGCAATCGGCGACACCGAGAGAGTTGTCAACCCGGTGGCGAGCAGCGCCGTCGTCAGGCGGGTATCGGCCGCGGCGTCGCCGCAGAGCGAGACCTCGACGCCACGCTTTCGTCCGGCTTCGACGGTGCGGGCGATCAGCGCCAGCACCGCAGGATTGCCGGTATCGTTGAGGTCCGCAACGGCGCCGGTGTCGCGCGCCGCCGCCATCGTATACTGGGTCAAGTCGTTCGAGCCGATGGAATAGAACGCCGCGCGGAAATCCTCGGCGCGAAGTGCTGCCGCAGGAACCTCGACCATGATACCGAGCGGTGGGCGGGCGCAGGCAATCCCTTCCGCCTGGAGTGCCGTGACCTCCGCATCAAGCATGGCGCTCGCACGGTTGAACTCCGAGGGGACCGCGATCATCGGCAACATCACTTTCAACGCCCCGTGTACAGCCGCACGGGACAGTGCCCGCAATTGCACGCGAAACACCTCCGGCCGCGCGAGCGAGAGACGGATGCCGCGAAGACCGAGAAACGGATTGCTCTCGCCGTCGACGGTCAAACCGGCGATCGGCTTGTCGCCGCCGGCATCGAGCGTGCGGATTGTCACCGGCCTTCCCTTGGCCCAGTCGAGAATGCGCCGATAGACCTCATATTGAGTGTCCTCGTCCGGCAGCCCTTGCGACGCCTCGAACAGAAACTCCGTGCGCACGAGGCCGACGCCGTCGCAGATTGCGGGGTCGAGATCCGCGAGGTCTTCAGGTGCGGCGACGTTGAGAAGGACCGCGATCTGCCGCCCGTCGGGCGTGCAAGCAGGCTCGAGGCGGCCGGCATCGGCGACGGCTTGCGCGGCATTCGCCGCCGCCAAGCGGCGCTCGAACAGCCGGCGCGTTTCCGGCTCGGGGTCGAAGACCACGATGCCGGCATGGCCATCGACGAGCGCCAATGAAGGAGGCGGTCCGATCCACGACAACGGGCCGAGCCCGACCACCATGGGGGCCCCGCGCGCCCGCGCCAACATGGCGACGTGCGAGGAAGGTGAGCCGGCGGACAGCGCGATGGCGCCACCACGTGTCCAGTCGGCGGCGAGAAAGGTGGAGGGCGAGATGTCGTCACCGGCGACGATCGACCCCCCTGTAATCTTCGCGGCCGCGTCTGCGCCGCTCAGACGCGCGAGCACGCGGTCGCGGATATCGACCAGATCCGCGGCGCGAGCACGGAAATATTCATCGTCCGCGGAGCGATAGCCCGTGATCTCCGCGTCGAGTGCCGAACGCCAGGCATGGTCCGCGGAAATACCAGCCGAGATGGCGTCGTAGGCTCCCTCCGCCAGCGCATCGTCTTCCAGCATCGCGACCTGGAATTCCAGGATGTCCGCCACCTCGCCTTCAAGCGTGCCGATCAGTTTGACAATTTCCGCCGCCGCACCTTCGATTGCCGCCTTCAATGCGGCCGTCTCCTGTGCGGGATCGCCGCTCGCCGTCCGTCCCGCAACAGCGGCCGTCAGCACGGTGACCGGTCCGATGGCGAGGCCCGGCGAGGCGGCACGGCCGGTGAGATGGATCTCGGCCACCGTCAGGCCTCACCAAATCCATCGTGCACCAGCGCCAGCATGGCCGCGAGCGCCGCCTCGCCGTCGGGGCCGGCAACGCGAAAATGCAACGTTGCGCCCTGCGGGGCCTTCACGCGCATCACCTTCACTGGACTCTTGGCGTCCGTCCAGGGTCCGTCCGCAGCGAGGGCGAGTTCGATCTTCGCGGCAAAGCCCTTCGCACACTGCGTGAGCTTGACCGATGGCCGCGCATGAAGTCCGACTTTGTTGACGAGAACCGCCGAGGCCGCCAACGGCACCGACGTTTCGCCTGCCCGGCTGGCGTGGGCATCATGCATAGAATTCCTCCGCGCTGCGCTTGACGGCGGCAAGCGGCGAGCCGCCCGAAGACTCGGTCGCCGCGATCACGGCTCCCTCGACCACCGGGGCATTGCAGATAACGACGCGCGCCCGCCGATCCTCGGGCAGCATCTCCACCGCCATCTCGGAATTGGTCTCCGCCCCACCAAGATCAACCAGCACCGCCACACCTGCCGGCGACCATGCCGTCTCGATCGCCTCGAGGATTCCGGCCACATTCGTGCCGAGCCCGCCATCGACATCACCGCCCGTCCAGGCGAGCGGCACGGCGTTGCCTACCATCTGACGCACCATATCAGCCGCGCCTTCCGCGATCTTGGGGGAGTGAGAAACGATGACGATCCCGACATTGCGGGCATTTGAACTGTTCATGAACTTGCCTCGAATTCCAGTACGTTGACTGCCGCACCGATCAAAAGGGATGCCGAGCGCGAACCCGGGTCCATGTGACCAATGGAACGTTCGCCGAGAAAGGAAGCCCGGCCGCGAATAGCGAGCATCGGCGTCGTGCGATCGGCCGCTTGCGCCGCCTCCGCCGCAATCGCCCTGGCATCGCCACCCCCTGCCAACACGGCTTGCACCGGCACCAGGACATCCAGCAAGGTCTTCTGCCCCGCTTCCGAACGTCCGCGTGCCTTGACGGCATTGATCGCCTTGTCCGTCGCTGCGACGAGATCGGCACGCGCTGGCTGCTCCGGAAGCGCGTTGCCTAGCTCCATGAAGAAAGTGCCGACCAGCGGCCCGGAAGCGCCGCCGACCTTCATGACCAGCGTCATTCCGATCGTCTTCAGCATTTCAGGCAGCGATTTGTCCGCAAGGCCAGGCAGTGTCGCGATTACAGCCCCGAAGCCGCGCTTCATGTTCAGCCCGTGATCGCCGTCACCAATCGCCTGGTCGAGGTTGGTCAGTTCGTCGGCGTGCTCGATCACCGACGCCGCAAGCGCTCGCACCAGCTTTTCCCTGGCAGCCCGATCGAGACTCATGCCGCGACCCTCCCGCCAACCGCATCGAAGAAAAGCGGCTTGTTGAGGCGGAGCGACACGATGTCCCCGGCGCCTAACTTTGCCTCAGGGTCCGCCAACGTCACCACCGGTTGTCCGCCGAGGTCGAGGTGGAGATGGCTCTGGTCACCGAGATGTTCGATCCGCGTGACCGTTGCCGACACGTCTCCGCCGCTGCGTGCGATCGTCAGGTGCTCGGTCCGCGCGCCGACGGTCGCGGCGCCGAGCGGAACGTCGGCAAATAGAGCCGCCGGCAGCAGGTTGATCATCGGCTGGCCAAGCCGCGCGGCGACATGAGCGTTGACCGGGTTCTCGTAGATCTCGCGCGGCGTACCTATCTGCATCAGCCGCCCGGCCTCGATCACGCCTATGCGCGAAGCCATGGTCATCGCTTCCGTCTGATCGTGGGTGACATAGAGGATCGTCGCGCCGAGATCGGTCTGGATGCGCTTGAGCTCGAGACGCATTTCGCCGCGCAGCTTTGCGTCCAGCGAGGAGAGCGGTTCATCCATCAGATAGATCGAGGGCGAACGCACCAGGGCCCGGCCAATCGCCACGCGCTGCATCTGCCCGCCCGACAACTGCGTCGCCTTATTGTCCAGCTTGGTTTCAATGTGGAGAAGACGCGCGACCTCCTGCACCTTCGCGCGAATGTCGGCTTCGGGTACGCGCCGAATCGGCGCACGTAGCGCAAAGGCCAAGTTCTCGAACACGGTAAGATGCGGATACAGCGAATATTGCTGGAAGACGAAGGCAACGTCGCGATCGGCCGGCGCATCGCCGGTCACGTCGCGGCCGCCGATCCGGATCGAACCGCTGTCTGGCGTCTCCAGTCCGGCGACAAGACGCAGCGTCGTGGTCTTGCCGGCGCCCGTCGGCCCGAGTAACGCGACGAATTCGCCGTCTCCGACGGTCAGCGACAGATCGTTGACCGCCTGCGCTTTGCCGAACGCCTTGGAAACCGCCCTAATCTCGACTTCAGCCATGCGCGCCTCCTTCATACAACGCGGTGCGGATCGCACGACCCGACTCCTTGTCGAAGATCGACAGCGTATCGGGCCGAAAGTCGAGCCCGACACTCTCGCCGGTTCGAAAGGACACGCTGGCGGGCGACCGGGCCTTGAGCGCGCCATAGCGCGTCGTCACGGTAACGATCTGCGTGGTGCCGAGATATTCCGACCCATAGACCTCGCCCCGCACCATGCCGCGATCGGTGAAACGCACATGCTCGGGCCGAACTCCGAGCACGAGATCGCTTTCCGCCAGCGCCTCGCGCGCAGCGGGAACTGCAACCTCGTGCTCGCCGAGCCGGATCGTCTGCGCGCCGGCTTCCAGGCTGCCGCGAAACGGCAGGAAATTCATCGGCGGCGAACCAATGAAGTCTGCGACGAAGAGCGAGGCAGGCCGGTCATAGATGTCGCGCGGGCTCGCGACCTGCTCGACCACGCCGTCGTTCATCACCGCAATCATGTCCGCCATCGCCATGGCTTCCAGCTGGTCATGCGTAACGTAGACCGTCGTCGCACCGAGCCGGTCATGCAGCGCGCGCAATTCATGGATCATCGCCTCGCGCATTTCGGTATCGAGTGCGCCGAGTGGCTCGTCCATCAGAAAGCATTTCGGCTCGCGCACAATCGCGCGTCCAAGGGCGACACGCTGCCGGTCGCCGCCGGCGAGGCCCGACACGGAGCTGTCGAGGAGATGAGAGATACGCAGGATACGCGCGAC
The DNA here is from genome assembly GCA_028290355.1 of Tardiphaga sp. Lineage (GTDB taxonomy): Bacteria > Pseudomonadota > Alphaproteobacteria > Rhizobiales > Xanthobacteraceae > Tardiphaga. The sequence goes on from JAQGKA010000455.1 coordinate 6,276, forward strand.
CTCGACGACCCGCCGTTCGCGCTCGACCGCATCGATTCCCTCGCATTTCAGGGGAAAGCCGATATTGCGTCGGACGTTCATGTGCGGATAGAGCGCAAAGAGCTGGAACACGAAGGCGATATCGCGCGCCGAGGCGCGGTTCATCGTGACGTCCTCGCCACCGAGCCTGATGGTGCCGGCCGTCGGCAATTCCAGCCCTGCTATCATGCGCAATGTCGTCGTCTTGCCGCAGCCGGAAGGCCCCAGCAGGCAGAGGAACTGGCCGTCCTCGACCGTGAAACTGGCGGCCTTGACCGCATGAAACGTCCCGAAGGATTTGTCGAGCGCCTCGACCCTGATCTGTGCCATCGCGCCCTACTCCCTGACCTTCGAGACGATGGTGAACATCACCGTACCGAACAAAGTGGTCGCGAAAGACCAGGAATAGAGCGTCAAGAAAAATGGCTGCATCAGCATGACGACGCCTATGGCTATGATCGTCGTCGCGATGGCCTCCAGCGGACCGCGACGCAAAATCCTTTCCGTGAAGCCGCGGCGCGGCATCGAGTTCGCTTCGAGACTCATTTGCGAACGGCTCCAAAGGTGATGCCGCGCAGCAGATGCTTGCGCAAAAGCACCGTGAACACGACGATCGGCACCAGGAAAAGTGTCGTGCCGGCGGCGACCGCGGGCCAGTCCTGCCCGCCCTCGCCGATGATGATTGGAATGAAGGGCGGCGCCGTCTGCGCGTTGCCGGAGGTCAGAAGCACTGCAAAGGCGTATTCGTTCCAAGCAAAGATGAGGCAGAAGATTGCCGTTGCCGCTATCCCGGTCGTCGCCTGCGGCAGCACCACCTTCACGAAGGCCTGAAAGCGCGTATAGCCATCGATCATCGCTGCCTCCTCGTACTCGCGCGGGATTTCGTCGATGAAGCCCTTGAGAAGCCAGACGGCGAGCGAGACGTTGACCGACGTGTAGAGCAGGATCATCCCGAGCCGGGTATCCGACAGCCCGATAGTGCGGTACATCAGGTAGATCGGGATCGCGACAGCGATCGGCGGCATCATCCTGGTCGACAGGATGAAGAACAGCAGATCGTCCTTCAGCGGCACGCGGAACCGCGAAAAGCCATAAGCCGACAACGTACCGAGGGCGACGGCGAGCACCGTCGAACCAAAAGCGATGATCAACGAATTGACGAAGCGCGGCACATAGTTCGACGGGCCGGCGACAACCATATTGCGACTGCGCGCGATGCTGTCGCAAAGGCCCTGCGGCGGGCCCAGCGTCTGGATGAATTCCGGCGTCTGACGCGAGCGAGTGGTGAAAAGATTGCAGAAACCTTCAAACGATGGACTGAAGACGACCTTGGGCGGATAGGAAATCGCGTCGTCCGGTGACTTGAATGAGGTGAGCACGATCCAGATCAGCGGAATCATTGTGATCACCGCATAGAGAATCACAAGCGAGCCTGCGAACCGCCGCGTGCCCGCCGACGGTTCGACGACTGAATGGGCTGCATTGGCGGTACTCATCGACTTTTCACCCGGTTCAGCGCCTTCACGTAGATGTTGGCCAAGCCGAACACCGTCACGAACAGGATGACCGCAAAGGCCGAGGAATAGCCGGTCCGCCAGCTCTCGAAGGCCGCGCGCTTGAGCGTGATCGAGGCGACCTCCGTGGTCGAGCCCGGTCCGCCGCCAGTAAGCAGGTTGACCATGTCGAACATCTTGAAGTTCTCGATGCCGCGGAAGAGCACGGCAAGCATGATGAACGGCAGCGCCATCGGCAATGTGATCGACCAGAACTGCCGCCATTTCGACGCGCGGTCGACCTCCGCCGCCTCATAGATGTAGTCCGGAATCGAACGCAAGCCGGCCAGGCAGATCAGCATCACATAGGGCGTCCACATCCAGGCATCGACGATGACGATGGCCCAGGGACTGAGCGTCACGTCTCCCAGCATCTGGAACGACGAAGCGGAACGGCCGGTGAAGAAGGCGACCACATAGTTGAAGAGTCCGATCTGCGGCTGATACAGAAACGTCCAGAAATTGCCGACGACGGCCGGCGAAAGCATCATCGGCAGCAGGATGATCGTGGTCCACATGCCATGACCGCGGAATTTCTTGTCGATGAGGAAGGCAAGGCAGAATCCGAGCACGGTCTCGATCAGCACGGTCCAGATCACGAAATGCGCCGTCACCTGCATCGCCGCCCAAATGTCCGGATTGGTCAGGATCGACTGGTACCAATCGGTCCCCAGCCATATCGTGGGCGCGTTCGCCCGGTTGGCGCGGTAGTTGGTGAACGACAGATAAATCGTCCAAACCAGCGGGAAGATATTGATTGCCAGCAGCAGCACAATCGTCGGCGTGATGAAGAGCCATGCGAGCGCCTTGTCCGACAGGCCCCGGATACGACGCGTCACGCCTGGCTGGATGGGGACAGCCTCAGACATGATCCGCGATAAGGCACTCAAATCATTCATGGCGTCGGTTGATCCTGATGTGCCGCGATCGTCAGTGCGGTAAGGAGTGTTGGTATTGCTGAAAAGGTCGCCTGGAGCGCTATCGAACGCGCTCCAGGCGATTAACCTAGAACTTTTTGCCCTCTTCCTTGAAGATCGCTTTCCAATCCTTCACCAACCCATCGAGTGCTTCCTGCGCAGTGCCCTTGTCGGCGACCACGTAGTCGTGCACGCGATTCTGTTCGGCCTGCAGAAGCTGCGCATAGGAAGGCTCAGCCCAGAAGTCGACGACCATGCCCATGGACTGCAGGAACTCCTTCGCAAAGGGCGCGCTGTTCGGGAAGCTCGGATCATTCAACACGGACTTGGCGCAGGAATAGCCGCCCAGCGCCCACCACTTCTTCTGCACGTCTCCGCCGGAGAACCACTTGATGTATTGCAACGCTTCGCCCTGGTTCTTGGAATAGGAAACAACCGAGATTCCCTGTCCGCCAAGCTGTGTCGCCTGCGTCGTGGCGGCAGGATTGACGAAGAAGCCGATCTTGTCACCACCGACATTCGGATCCTTGTAGAGGCCCGGGAAGAAGGCGAAGAAGTTCATCTGCAGCGCCACCTGTCCCGACTTGAAGGCATCGAGACCTTCCGACATGTAGGAATTGGAAGCGCCGGGAGGCGTGCAGCACTTGTAGAGTTCCTTGTAGGCCTCAAGGCCCTTGACGGCTCCGGGCGAGTTGACGAACCCGTCCATCGCATAGGGCTTGTTGGGATCCTGATATTTGAAGCCGTAATCATAGAGATAGTTCGAAACGCCCATGGTGATGCCTTCCGAGCCACGCTCGGTATAGATGGAAGCGCCATAGACCTTCTTGCCGTCGATCTCGCGGCCCTGGAAGAACTTCGCGATGTCGCGCAATTCATCGAGCGTCTTCGGCACAGCGAGATCACGGCCATACTTGGCCTTGAAGTCCTTCTGCACGTCCGGCCGCGCAAACCAGTCCTTGCGATAGGTCCAGCCCACCGCGTCACCCATAGCGGGCAGCGCCCAATAGTTCGGCGAGTTCTTCGGCCACTCGGAATAACCGACCACCGTCGCCGGCATGTAGTCGTCCATGCTGATTCCTTCCTTCTTGAAGAAATCGTTGAGCTTGACGTACTGGCCGTTCTCCGCGGCGCCGCCGATCCATTGCGAGTCGCCGATGATAAGATCGCACAACGAGCCGTGCGAATTGAGTTCGTTCAGGAAACGATCGGCATAGTTGGTCCACGGCACGAATTCAAACTTCATACCGATCCCGGTCTTGGCGGTGAAGTCCTTCGACAGTTCGACCAGTGCATTGGCAGGGTCCCATGCGGCCCAGCACAGCGTGATGGTCTTGCCCTGCGCCTGCGCGGGCGTGGTCCCCGCTCCGACGCCGAGCGCGGAGGCAAGAGCTCCGCATGCAACAAGAAGCGCCTTCATAGTCTGTTTCATTACGCGTTCCCTCCAGTGGGGCCGGCCATCGACATGGCACGGCTTTCCTGTCCGCTCGAATGCTTCGAGCAGAGCGACACAGTCCTTGACGAGCTGAATAACTAAACTGACGTTTCCTCGCGCTTACCCGGATTCTAAGGACCGGCAAAGCTCGATTTGTTTAGGTGATCACGATTTACTAAACATTGCAAGCGGGCCGTCGTCGTTTCTTTGCGCGCCGGTTATTTCAACAACCTGGACACGCGGCTTCCGACACCACCCGGGAAGCCGCCACGCGGAAGTTCACCGGAAGCTCGGTCTGCGGTCGAACAGAGCGAATGATAAAGATCATGTCGGACTCTGAACCGACGCAGGGCGGGCTGACCCAAGCTTGGAACTATCTGCTCGGGAATCCACTGGGGCCTTGATCAACACAGATAGAAGACACTACGCGGCGCGATCATACGCACAGCGATCGACGCCCTATAGCTTCGAGCACCGCGTAATTGAGTTGCTCGAGCGGGTCACTGCCATCAACATCGAAACGATGGAAACTGCTGCCGCGACGCAGAACCTTGATCGCACTCCAGCGAAGCGCGGCAATGCGATGGGTGCACGTATCCCAGTTCGTATCACAGTTCCGGCTGCCCCCGCGGCGCGCTCCGTACCGGATCATTCGGCATTTTCGCGCGCCCGCAGCGAGCGTTTTCGCGAGGGCTGATCGTGTCACGCCGCCAGCAAGGAAGACGGCGAAGCGCTCAATGAGGCCGTGGAGCCCCAGCTGTCGCCAACACTCCTGCGATGATCGCCTTGGCGTGCTCGCGGATGGCTTTCTCTTGGGCGGTGGGCATCGGCGGCAACTTGTAGGTCGCCGCCAAATCGTGCAGTGCGACGCGAACTTCGGCGAGAAATTGGCTCGGGTTGTCGCCCATTTCCGAAACGATGCGAAACAATGTCGTCAACATGAACTGGTTAGCCATATCGGCGCCCACGATGCTGACATATGGGTCGGTGCTCATGCTCTCAGGCCTTCTTCTCGCGGCGAACGCCCTTGAACTTTTTTTGGGGGGGTCTTCTTCACCGCCACGAACTCGCCGGAGCTCTTGTCCCGCTTCGTCCAAGCCTCGGCGTCTCCCATCTTGCTCTTGACCTGAGACCGCTTCCTCACCGCGCCTTTGGGAGCGTTGTCGCCCACAAGTTTATTGACTGCCATTTTAAGTTTCCCTCCGGCAGCAGCGGCGCTACCGCCATCGGGAATTCCATTCCCGAAGCTTAGTTCCGCTGCGCCCAAACGCGCTCGCCGGTTTTGGCTGATATCAAGTGTAAGACCCAATCGAGACCACACCCAGCGGCGCAGGCTGACACAATCGTCTCTTCCAAAGTCGCATGCGCCCTTCCTATTGCACTAGGTCGTCTTTGCTTAGTTGAGGAGGTCGTATTTTCTTCTTCTTTCCGGGCAGAAGGAAATTGACCCCCATCTGATCACCGTTAACCCACGCAAGCTCGCAGCGCCGATAGGCAAGGCCTGTTGTCGAGAGCAACAGGAAGAACTCCGTGAGGTTAAGTCCCTCCACCGATTTTATTATGGTCAGCTTAGCTCCTGATTCGGATACTTCCGTCATAATGCAGGCCCGGCGCCATGTGCCGTCTATCGCCATGATGTGAGCGTCAAATCCTCGCTCGAAAACGACACTGTCGTCTTTACGTCGTTCTGCGGTGGCCATGTGAATCCCGGGGCAACTGAGCTGGCCTGCTTGCTAAGGCCAGCCAGCTAAGAAGCCGTAAAAATCTCTCCTAAAATGGGAAAAAGTGGCAATCTCAACCTGTGAGAATTCTTGTCAGGGAGCCGCTCCAAATTACGAACCGGCAGAGCTCATCCCACGCACGTCTCGCAGGTGCGAGAGGGTTCCCTTTGCCACATCGTGCAGGCTCATCAAATTCGCATCGGAATATTCACGAACGTCCCCGACCATCTTCAACCCCGCATAAACAAGGGAATTTCGAATTCGGGGCGGAAGTCGCACGTCCGCGAGAGCAGGAAGTGTGACGGGTCCATCAAGGTCTTCTCCATCAATCAAAAGTAAATGACGCACTTTAACAAGACCTCTGGTAGTATAAGTGGTCAATTGATGCGATTGCCACTTGTTCCCGAAATATGGCAGTATGCTGATCCTGGCAACCTGGAGCCGTTGGATGCCGTCGCATCCACCGCTCTTGATCGCCTCGCCATTGCGGAAGCCCCCCAACGCAGGGCGACATTCCCAATCCAGACAGCGAGGCAGGCTATGGTGAAAGAGTCCATGGGCTCGCCCTCCTCGGATTTCCGTTGCACCCGGCAGGCAAACCTTCAACCATGAGGGTCGAGCATCTGGCGCAGATACTAGTCCCTACGTTCTTTATCCAAGGGACGCGAGACAAGCTCGCGGAGCCTTCGCTTCTCAAACCCGTCGTCGGAAGCCTCGAGCCCGAAACCTCACTTCATTTTGTGCAAGATGCCGATCACTCCTTCCACGTTCTCGCACACACCGGTCGAAACGACCGCGACGTCATGGCCGAGTTTCTCGACGCCTTTGTGACGTGGGTTTGAGCCATCGCTCCGCGAAAACAGTTGTGAGGATGGACGGCGACCATTGCGGCAAGACTGCCGACCGTTCCTGATCGTACGCCAGCACGAAAATTGCTCTGCTGACGGCCCTTGTCGATCTCGGCGACGAGTTCCGACAGACGAGCGAACCGTGGATATCATATCGGGTACTATGGCGACCGGAAATGGAATAGCCTCATACTCGAAAAAGGAGGAGCGACACCATGCTCGATACACAAGAACAGATCCACTTCGACGCGCCCGCGGTTCTCCGAAAATGGCCCTCTCTCAATGGAGAGCGAATCAGTAAATCCCTGGGCGCCCAGCCCTATCTTGTGGTCGATGGCACGCTGGACGATTGCATCCGGCAGTTCATGGCCAAGCCCGAGAGCGCCCGCCCTCTCTACGAGATCCACACCACCCCTCAAAGTACGCTGGTCAGCGCGACGATGTCTCCAGAGCAGATACTTGAAATCGCCCGGCTGCGAGATTTTCTCTAGCAACTTCCAGATTGAGAGCCGTAGCCCGGACCATCGAGAATCAACCTGACGGACTCCTTTCCGCATTAATTTCAAGTATTGAATTTTCGCCGTCGAACCGACAGCATTCTGTCATTGAAGGGTGGCGATTCTCATGATCAGCAAAAGCTTGCCGGAAACTCTGGTGTGGCGCGCACGGGCGGGACAGGCCCGCCGGGTTGCCGGCATGTTATCGCCGCGGGATGCCGCGCTCGTTGAAGCGTACGCCAGAGAATGCGAAGACTGCGCGGCCAATATCGAACGCGCCAGGCTTAGTCAGCGCCCATCACTCGAGAAACCTCGTAGAGATGATCAATCCTTTAGGTCACCAGCCGAAAGTCGCCTGTCGGATAGAGCCGCCTAGGCTTCGTTTATGATTGAGGATTGGATTTCAGCTTCGCTAAAGCTGAGCTTCCCCTTTGGTCTTCGTCTCGCTGCAAATCATCCCGGCAGTCAACGGATGCCAGCGCAATGCCATTGTCATCCGCGGTCCTAAAACAGTCTTCGCGGCCCTTGTCGACGTGCCGAGGCAGGGGAAATCGACGTTTGTCAGGCTTGACTCCCTACCCCAAAAAATGAGAACACTTCGTGAACATTGTGGGAATGCAGACATGTCGGCGAAGCCACAGCTCGGGTCGCCCGTCGATCCTTATGATGCCGCCTGTGATCAAGCCATCGCCACGTGCGGCGGCGATATGCGCGGCACCATCAAGGCACTGCTTTGCGCCAACGAGTTCTTAGA
>JAQGKA010000459.1 GCA_028290355.1 Tardiphaga sp.
CCAACGCCATGGCGCTGGCCACGGTCGATGCCGACGGCCTGCCCGACGTCCGCATGGTGCTGATGAAGGGCTACGACGCCGACGGATTCGTGTTCTACAGCCACGTCGCCAGCCAGAAGGGCCAGGAACTGGCCGCCAATCCGAAGGCCGCGCTGCTGTTTCACTGGAAATCGCTGCGCCGGCAGGTGCGGATTCGCGGGCCCGTCACCCCGGTGACCGAGGCCGAGGCCGACGCCTATTTTGCCACCCGGCCGAAACAGGCGCAGATCGGCGCCTGGGCCAGCAAGCAGTCGCAGCCGCTGGAGAGCCGTTTTGCCTTCGAGCAGGCGATCGCCAGGGAAGCCGCTAAACACCTGATCGGCGAGGTGCCACGGCCGCCGGGCTGGAGCGGTTGGCGGATCACGCCGCAGCGCTTTGAATTCTGGCATGACCGGCCGTTCCGGCTGCACGACCGCATCGAATTCCGCCGCGAGATTTCCGATCCGCCGCATGATTCCTGGACCAAGGTGAGGCTCTACCCGTGAGCTCCAACAGAGAGACGAGCCCGCGGAGCGCGGCGAGCACCGCCACGAATGCGCCCAAGCGCACCCTGCTGCTGACCGGCGCCAGCCGCGGCATCGGCCATGCTACGGTGATGCGGTTTTCCAGCGCCGGCTGGCGGGTGCTGACCTGTTCGCGGCATCCGTTTCCCGAAGAGTGCCCGTGGGACGCCGGCCCGGAAGACCACATCCAGGTCGACCTCGCCGACCACGCCGACACCACCCGCGCCATCGCCGAAATCAAGGAACGGCTCGACGGCGGCGCCCTGCATGCGCTGGTCAACAACGCCGCGATCTCGCCGAAGGCCGAGGGCGGCAAGCGGATGGGCTCGATCGACACCGACGTCGAGACCTGGAGCCACGTGTTTCGCGTCAACTTCTTCGCGCCGATCATGATGGCGCGCGGGCTGATCGAGGAGCTGAAGGCGGCGAAAGGTTCGGTGGTCAACGTCACCTCGATCGCCGGCTCGCGCGTGCATCCGTTTGCCGGCGCGGCCTATGCGACGTCGAAGGCCGCGCTGGCGTCATTGACCCGCGAGATGGCGTCGGATTTCGGCCGCCACGGCGTCCGCGTCAATGCGATTGCGCCGGGCGAGATCGACACCTCGATCCTGTCGCCGGGGACGCAATCGATCGTCGACCAGCAGATCCCGCTGCATCGCCTGGGCACGCCGGACGAAGTCGCAAAAATCATCTACGTGCTGTGCACGGAGACATCGTCGTACGTGAACGGCGCCGAGATCCACATCAACGGCGGCCAGCACGTGTGATCATCATTCCCCGACATGCCAATGGGCGTGTCGGGGAATGACGGCTGTTGGACTCAATCCGCGTAGAACTTCCGTGCTATCGGTGCCACTTCGCTGATGCCGAGGCTGGAGCAGTCGTCGTCGGACTCGCCGTCCAGCAATCCCGCGCCGCAATGCCGGCACACCCGCGCTGACATCGCCGGCGCCTTGCTGCCAGCCTGGCGCGCCTGTTGATAGAACAGGAAATCAACCACGTTCCGTCCTGGTGTTTCGCTTTTATCAACCATTGCTGTCCTCATCGCGTGAGACAGCGTTATGACAGCAACCCTTAGCTCAACCGTTCAGCTGAACGCTCAAATTTTACGGTTAGAATTGTGAGCGAGATAAGGCGGCGCGAAATGCTCTGAGACGTGCCGCACAGGTTGTTAACCTCGCAAGCTGTCCTGCGAAAGACAGGTCGCGCGGCATCACAACCAGCCGTGATCGCCCGCGAAAGCGGGTGCCCCAGTATTGCAGAGTGAGCGTTGCTATCATTAGCGCTCCGCAATACTGGGTCGCCCGGTCAAGCCGGGCGATGACGATTTGTAAATGGCATGAACGCCGCGCGCTTCAGCGAAGCTGAACGAGCGAGCCCGGAATCCATAACCACCGCCGGGGGCATGGATTCCGGGCCCGCGCCTCAGTCGGCTGTCGCCGACGAAGGCACGTCCCGGAATGACGAAAGAGAGCGTGGTTGTCTAAATCCCGGATTTTGCTGCGCTCCATCCGAGCTACGCTTCATCAATCCTACAACCATCTCTTCCACTTGAAAAATACATACGGCAGCACCGCGGCAAAAACCATCATCAGGATGGCGATCGGATAGCCGTGCTCCCACTGCAGCTCCGGCATGATCTTGAAATTCATGCCGTAGACCGAAGCGATCAGGGTCGGCGGCATCAGGACGACGGCCATCACCGAGAACAGCTTGATGATGTTGTTCTGCTCGAGGTTGACGACGCCGAGCATGGCATCGAGCACGAAGGTGATCTTGTTCGACAGATACGATGCGTGGTCGGTCAGGGACGAGACGTCGCGCTGCATGGTCTTGAGCTGGGCGCGCATGTCCTTCGACCATTTGACCCCGTCGGCCTCGGCCGTGACGAAGGTGACGACGCGGCCGATCGAGACCAGGCTTTCCCGCACTTTGGAAGTAAGGTCGCCCTTGCGGCCGATGGCGATCAGGATTTCCGAATAGCGCTTGGCATGGCCGGTGCGCATCGACTCATCGGGCTCGAAGATGTCGTGGCTGACCTGGTCGACGTCGGCGCCGGCGCGCTCCAGGATGTCGGCGCAGCGGTCGATCACGGCGTCAAGCAGTTCCAGCAGCACGGTCTCGCCATTGGCGCCGGGCGGAATGCCGCGGCCGAGCTTGGCCTCCACCAGCGCAAACGGCTTCGGCGCGTCGTAGCGCACGGTGACGAGGCGATGGCCGGACAGGATGAAGGTCACCGGGGTGATGCGCGGCGATTCAGTGTCAGCCGCGCACATCAGAGTCGCGGTCATGTAGCGGGCGCCATTTTCGATATAGAGCCGGCTGGAGATCTCGATCTCCTGCATTTCTTCCCTTGTCGGGACGGCGATGCCGACCAGCCGCTCCACCGCGTGGTCCTCGCCCGGCGAAGGCTTCATCAGGTCGATCCACACCGCTTCCTCCGGCAACGCCGCCAGGTCGGTCGGCTCGGACTTCTTCAAGGTGGAATCGACGGGCGTGAAGACAGCGAGCATGGCAACTCCGGGACTGATGGGAACGCGAGGTCGGTGGCGGGACGATCCGGACCGAATCGGCGAGGGGGCGATCGACCATGGCCGAACCGGATGGAGCCGTCATGACAGCCTTCCGGCAGTGCGCCAACCCCGGGATTCCCGCACGCGTGTCACGGCGCTGTGAACCATCGCGCAGCGAATCGCAGCCGCACCGTCGCCGGTCGCCTCGCCTGCTCAAGAATTCATCCGGGCGCTTCGCCCCCTGCGACAATTTGGACACAGGTTCCGCGCCTCTTTCTGTTGACAGCGTCTAAGCGCTGGAATTGCGGCCAGTTTCAGCGATACTCAGATTCATAGCAATCGTCATGTTGCGGCGCCCTAGGCGCTTTGGCGCGCTTCGTCGCCGGCCTGTACTGGAACAATGGAATGTCGTCTCTCAAGCTAAGGTCCTCTTTCAAAGTAAGACTGGGGCTTCTGGCGGCCGCCGGCCTGCTGCTGTCCGGCTGCATGCAGGCCACGACCTATGAAGCCTCGTCGGACAAGAATCTGAAGCCGCGCGATAAGGAGCTGCTGGCCAAGGTGTCTTACGTGAAGACGCCGGTTGCCGAGCCGTTCCGCCGCGCCATCGTCGAATATCACCGCAAGGAACTACCGGGCTCGATCGTGGTCGATTCCGACAATCACTATCTCTATTTCGTGCAAGAGGGCGGCAAGGCGATTCGCTACGGCATCACCGTCGGCGAAGAAGCCATGGCCTGGTCCGGCGTCGCCAAGATCGGCAGCATGACCGAGTGGCCGCCGTGGCACCCGACCGCCTCCGAGATCTCGCGTCTCGGCGTGCCGAAATTCGTGCCGCCCGGCCCGGACAATCCGATGGGCTCGCGCGCGATGTATCTGTACTCCGGAGGCAAGGACACCCTGTTCCGGATTCACGGCACCAACCAGCCGGAATATATCGGCGCGTCGATTTCGTCGGGCTGCATCCGCATGACCAACGAGGACGTCATCGACCTCTATGGCCGCGTCAAGATGGGCGCCGTCGTGGTGGTGCTGGAGCCCAAGCAGGGCGACTCGCCGGTCAATTCGAAGCTCGCATTGCAGGGCGCCGGCGGCACGCCTTACTGATCGCGGCACGTCCCATCCGATTTGAAAAAAGCGCCGGTTCGTCCGGCGCTTTTTTTTGCGCGCGCGGCGCTGCGTGATTGTCCTGCTGCCGGCTGCTGGTTTGCTACAAAACGTCGCAGCGCCGCAGAGAAATTGCGACAATTGAGACACAGCTTGTGCACTGCGTGATGCCGGGGGTGCGGAAAGGCTGGAAAACAGGCGATTTCGACGGTACTTATTTTGAAGGAATTCGTAGCTTTTACAGCGCATTGTTGGCGTTGGCCGTTAATTGGAAAATTGAAATGTCGTCTCTCAAGATCAAACTGGGACTTCTCGTCGCCGCCGGCCTGATGCTGTCAGGCTGCATGCAGGCGACCACCAATTTCCAGGCCGCGCCGGAAGCCAGCCTGAAGCCGGCCGACAAGCTGCAGCTGGCCAAGGCGCGCTATGCCAAGGTGCAGCCGGCCGAGCCGTTCCGCCGCGCCATCGTCGATTTCCACCGCAAGGAACTGCCGGGCTCGATCGTGGTCGATTCCGACAATCACTATCTCTATTACGTGCAGGACGGCGGCAAGGCGATCCGCTACGGCATCACCGTCGGCGAGGAAGCCTTGGCGTTCTCCGGTGTCGCCCGCGTCGGCAACATGGCCGAATGGCCGAAGTGGACCCCGACCAAGGACATCCACGCGCGCATCGAAGGTCTGCCGGCGCAGGTGCCCGGCGGCGTCGACAACCCGCTCGGCGCCCGCGCGCTGTATCTGTACCAGGGCAACAAGGACACCCTGTTCCGGATCCACGGCACCAACCAGCCGGAATATATCGGCGCCTCGATCTCCTCGGGCTGCATCCGCATGACCAATGAGGACGTCATCGACCTCTACAGCCGGGTCAAGCCCGGCGCGGTGGTGGTGGTGCTGGAGCCCAAGCAGGGCGACTCGCCGTACAATTCCAAGCTGGCGCTGCAGGGCAACGGCGGCACGCCGTACTGAACGCCGCAGGGTTTGCGAGATTAGAAAAAGCGCCGGTTTTTCCGGCGCTTTTTTTGTTGGGGTAATGGCCGCAGAGCAGACCTTCACCTGAGAAATCCGAACGGCGATGACGCGGCGCGGCGCTTGCGCGGCTTCGGTTTGGGCTTCACCGGCGGATGGTCCGGCTCGGGCTCGACGGCTTCGGGCTCGGGCTCCGCGGCAGCAGGGGCAGCCGCCGGCGGCTCGGCGGGCGGGGCCTCCGCGGTTTGGCGCGGCGGGGCTTCATCCGGCCGCACCGCCGGCATCAAGGGCGCGATAACAGGCAGCTGGTCCCAGACGTCCCACTGGCAGATCTTGTAGTTGCCGCGGCGCTCGGCGAGGTCGAGGTGGATGTGGTCCTCGTGATAGCCGTCCGAGCCCGGCCCCAGCACGGTGGAGAACCGCGTGCACACCGAGAGCAGCACCTTTTCGCGCAATTCGCGCGGCGTGGCGCGCTCGGTCAGCGCGATCGACTGGCCATTGGCAAGCTTCAGCGCGCGGACGTCGAGCGCATTGGCGCGGCCATGCTCCGACATCTTGGCGCCGACCACCCGGTTGCGGCCGCGGCAATCGAAGGAATCGAAATTGTCGAGTTCGCTGAGCCTGGTGCCGAGCCCCGTGGCCAGCGGCGCCATGTCGGTGCGGACCCAGTCGGCGATGGCCGACGCCATCGTGCAGCGCATGGTGCCGCCCGGCTTCAGCGGCACCCGGGTTTTGTCCGGCAGGACCACCGCTTCGAGGTGCACCAGATCATCGCCGCCGCAGGCGCCGGGGCCGTGGATCGCGGCAATGCTCGGCGCAATGGCGATCGAATCCGTCAGCGCAAGGCGGCAGGCCGCGGGCGGCGGCGGTTCGGCAGGGCGCTGTTCGGCGGCGGGTCTCTCGGCGTCGGCCGGCTTCTCGGTCTCAGCGGGCACTTGCTGCTGCTGGATCGCCGGCGCCTCGGCCGGACGCGGTTTGGGCAGCGGCACCCGGCCCGCGGTGAGATAGGCCTGCGCCGGCGCGGCCACCAGCAGCAGCGTCAAGGCCACAGCGATTGTCCTTTGGTCGCAGATCAAACGCCGACAAGCCCATTTCCGGGCCGCTTCCCCCGCGCTAAACTTCATGCCAAGACCTTGAGTAACAAGACTTGGGATAACAAGACTCTGGGCGAGATCCAGGCGGAACAAAATTCCTGACGGCAAACCGGCAGGCAAAATAACATTGAGGAGGGACGTTCGAATGCGCGGGTTGATGCAAGACTGGCCACTGCTGTGTCACCGGATTATCGATCATGCCGCGAAGGTCCATGGCGACCGGGAGGTCGTCACCCGCTCGGTGGAAGGTCCCATACATCGCACCAATTACGCCGAAATTCGCACCCGCGCACTGAAGGTCGCGCAGCGGCTCGACCGCGAGGGCATTCAGTTCGGCGACCGTGTCGCCACCATTGCGTGGAACACTTGGCGTCATCTCGAAGCTTGGTACGGCATTATGGGCATCGGCGCCATCTGCCACACTGTCAATCCGCGCCTGTTCCCGGATCAGATCGCCTGGATCATCAACCACGCTCAGGATCGCATCGTGATGGTCGACCTGACCTTCGTGCCGATGCTGGAAAAGATCGCCGATCAGCTCCCCAGCATCGAGCGCTACATCATCCTCACTGACAAGGCGCACATGCCGCAGACCACGCTGAAGAACGCGGTCGCCTATGAGGACTGGATCGCGGAAGTCGATGGCAATTTCGCCTGGAAGATGTTCGACGAAAATACCGCGGCGGCGATGTGCTACACCTCGGGCACGACAGGCGACCCGAAGGGCGTGCTGTATTCGCATCGCTCCAACGTGATGCACGCATTGATGGCGAACACCGGCGATTCGCTGGGCGCCAATGCGCAGGACACGATGCTGCCGGTGGTGCCGCTGTTCCACGCTAACAGTTGGGGCATCGCATTCTCCGCGCCCTCGATGGGCACCAAGCTGGTGTTCCCCGGCGCCAAGCTCGATGGCGCATCGGTCTACGAGCTGCTCTCGACCGAGAAAGTGACGCACACCGCCGGCGTGCCGACGGTATGGTTGATGCTGCTCAACTACATGGCCGCCAACAATCTGAAGCTGCCTAACCTGCGGATGGTGGTGTGTGGCGGCTCGGCGATGCCGCGCTCGATGATCAAGGCGTTCGTCGACATGGGGATCGGCGCCCGCCACGCCTGGGGCATGACCGAGATGAGCCCGATCGGCACCTTGGCCGCGCTGAAGCCGCCATTCGACCAGCTCGAAGGCGACGACCGCCTCGATATCCTGCAGACCCAGGGCTATCCGCCGTTCGGCGTCGAGATGAAGATCACCGACGATGCCGGCAAGGAACTGCCGTGGGACGGCAAGACCTTCGGCCGCCTCAAGGTGCGCGGCCCCTCGGTCTCGGCGGCGTATTACCGCGTCGATGCCAACATCCTCGATGAGGACGGCTATTTCGACACCGGCGACGTCGCCACGATCGACAAGCACGGCTATATGCGGATCACCGACCGCTCCAAGGATGTCATCAAGTCCGGCGGCGAATGGATCAGTTCGATCGACCTGGAAAATCTCGCGGTCGGCCATCCCCAGGTGGCGGAAGCCGCCGTGATCGGCGTCTACCATCCGAAGTGGGACGAACGGCCGCTCCTGATCGTCCAGCTCAAGGCCGGCCAGACCGCGACCCGCGAGGACATCCTGAAATACATGGATGGCAAGATCGCGAAATGGTGGATGCCGGATGACGTGGTGTTCGTCGAGGCGATCCCGCACACCGCCACCGGCAAGATCCTGAAGACCGCGCTGCGCGATCAGTTCAAGACCTATAGTTTGCCGACCGCGGCAGCGTGAGGCGGAGTAGCGAAGTTTCTTTCTAACCTCTCCCCGCCCTTCGCGGGGAGAGGTTAAGAATCAGCCGTCAGCGCGGCCTTCACCAGACCGCTGGCCTTGCCGAAATCCATCTGGCCGGCGTATTTCGCTTTCAGCGCGCCGATCACCTTGCCCATGTCCTTGATACCCGCGGCGCCGCTCGCAGAAATTTCGGCGGCGATCGCCGCCTTCACGTCGTCTTCCGACATCTGCTTGGGCAGATAGGCGGAGATGATGGCGATTTCCTCGCGTTCCTGGTTGGCGAGTTCGGCGCGGCCGCCCTTGTCGTAGAGTTCGACGGATTCCTGGCGCTGCTTGATCATCTTCTGCAGCACGCTGAGCAGGTCGCCGTCTGACAGCGGCGGCTTGCCCTGGCCGCGGGCGTCGATGTCGGCGTTCTTGATGGTCGAATTGACCATCCGCAAAGTCGAGAGCTTGCGCTCGTCCTTGGCCCGCATCGCGTCCTTGACGGCGTTGTTGATGTCATCGCGCAGCATATGCGTCTCCTTCACGGCCCGCCAAACGCAGCGCCGGATCAATCCAGTGGGTGACGATCTAGGCGCTTTGAAGGGCCCGCACAACAGCACGCGTGGCGATCAGCGAACCGGCCGGCGGCCGCTGGAGCTGAAGTTGAAATCCTCGACGCCCTCGGACAGCGGCCCGGTGGGGGCACCGCTCTGGATGTCGCGCGGCAGCACCATCAGCGCCGCGATGGTCGCGGGCACTCCGGCCTGGCCCCACAATTTCGGCTGCACCTCGAAATCGAACCGCATGTACTGCGGCGCCAGCGCCGTGACACTGCGCATCCAGACCGTGCAGAGCTCGTCTTCGGTGAAACACATGGCGGCCCAGCCCTTCTCCAGTGTCTTCAGCGGCGGCAGGCTCCAATCGTATTGATACTGGAACGGACGGCGGTAGACCGGATGGTCAGGGCTGTAGAAGGCGGTGGCGAAGGCCAGCCCGTCGTCGCCTGATATCGCCGGCAGCGGCCGATCCGAGACCCCGTGCCAGCGTTTGGTGAGTTCGACGGCGGCGAGCCTGTAATAGCTGCGATCGTTGGGGCTGACGCTGTTGCGCCAGATCGCATGCAATGGCGCGGCGATGACCACCCCGACCACCGCGATGCCCGCGACGAACACCGCGAGATTGACCACATACAATCGCTCCAGCGCGAAGCTGGCGCCGCAGACGATCAGGATCGCCGGCAGGAACAGGCCCTGCAGCGCCCACAGCGACGGCATGTCGGTGCCAATGGCGATGGCGGCGATCACCGGCAGCAGGATGGTGCCGACGAACACCCAGAACAGCAGAACCAGCCCCGGGTTCAGGGCGCGGAAATCGGCGCCAAACCGCTTCAGCCGTAGCTCCGCCGACAGCACCCAGACCAAAGCAGGCAGCGCCAGCGTCGCGGCGAGACCGAGCAGGAACATGGCGGCTTCGTAAAGCGACGAGCTGAAATCGATGCCGCTGTGGACATCCAAGGCATAGGCAAACGGCGTGGCGCCGGTGGTCGCCAGCCAGTGCAGATGCGGCCCAAGCACGACGAGACCGGCGAGCGCCGACGCCCATGGCGCCCACGACTTGAAATACGTCGCGCGCTGCGGATGCGCGACCGCCGCCAGCACGAAGCTGCCGACCAGGAATACCGAATAATATTTGCCGAGCATCGCCAGAGCGGCGAACGCGCCGGCGGCCGCGGCCCAGCCGAGCGCGCGGCTCTCGAACGAGCGCAGGAAGCAATACGTCGCCAGCGGCCACACCGCGAGCAGCACGGTGTTGGCGTTGAAGCGCTGGGCGTGGAATTGATAGGCCGGCAGCAGCATCAGCAACATCAGCACCACGGCGCGGGCGTCGCCGCGGACGAAGCGGCGCGCGATCAAATCGACCGCCCACAGCGCCACTGCGGCATTGGTCATCGCCAGCAGCTGGAACGACCAGTCAGCGAGTGGAAACACCCGCGTCCACAAATACGCGGCCCAGCCCATCAGCGGCGGATGTTTGGCGTTGCCCCAGGCAAATTCGCGGCCGACCGACCATGTCTCAAGCGCGTCAGCATGGAGATCGCCGCTGAGATACGCGATGAGCAGAAACAGCAGCCAGACCGCGGCGAATGCAACGATCAAGGCCGGAATCGCCCAGCCCTTCTCGATGCCGTCGAGCCACCTCCAAAATGGGCGGCGCCATCGCGCCGGCGCGACGGCCGAACGCGCGGCCATTGCGGCGAAATAGTCCAGCTGCACTGAAATGTCCGGAAACATGAATTCACAGTTTGCTAGCTGTGAAAGCCAGTTGCGGCAAGCGCGCATTGATATATTTGATTAATTCAAGATTGCACCCAGCTGAGCAAGGCGTCCGTCGTCGCCTGCGGCTGCTCGACCTGCGGCAGGTGACCGCAGTCGGGAATGATCGTCAGCGCTGCGCCTTCGATGGCATCGGCCATCTCGACCGACAGGCTGTTCGCGATGGTGTTGTCCTGATCGCCGGTCAGAACAAGCGTTGGGCAGCGGATCGCGCTCAGGGTGGGGCGCGAATCCGCCCGCCCTATCACCGCGGTCTGCTGGCGCACGAAGGCCTCGGCGCCGATGTCGTCACCCATGTCATGCACGAGCTTGCGCAGCGTCGCATCGTCGCATCGCGACGGATGCACGAAGCCCGGAAACAATTCATCCATTACGTCGTGATATTGGCCGGCATACGCTCGCGCGATCTGGCCGCGACGCCGCGCGCTGGCCTCCGGCGTATCGGGCCGCGCCTGGGTGTTGATCAACGCCAGCCGCGTCACCCGTTCCGGCGCCTGACGCATGATCTCGAAGGCGATGTAGCCGCCCATCGAATGGCCCGCCAATGCAAAGCGCGGCGGCGCCTCTTTCAGGATGCGCCGCGCGATCGCGCCCATACTGTCGTCGCGGATGTGATTGGCCACCATAACAGGCCCGAACCGCCACAGCGCGGGCATGACAGGCGCATAGATCCGCGGCGAACCGCCGAGACCGGGAACCAGCAGAATCGGCATCGTATCGTCGGTCATGCCTGCCCCCTCATCATGCCCAAATGTCCAGCAAATCAGCCCGGCGTGGCGGAGGGACAGTAAAACGACGGCGGGCGCTGTCAAATCCGGCGAATCCCGTGTGAATCCGCAGCTTCCGGCTTTGACGTCGCCGGATGCCCGGACTATGTAATGCGCTCATGACCTCCACAGAAAACACCTCAGCCTGGCCGGACCACAAACCGACCGCGCTCCTCGTGCTCGCCGATGGCACCGTGCTGGAGGGCTTCGGCCTCGGCGCGGAAGGCCAGGCCGTTGGCGAAGTCTGCT
Source organism: Tardiphaga sp. (assembly GCA_028290355.1). Lineage (GTDB taxonomy): Bacteria > Pseudomonadota > Alphaproteobacteria > Rhizobiales > Xanthobacteraceae > Tardiphaga. Next base: position 11,330 of record JAQGKA010000459.1, read on the forward strand.
TCAACACGGCGATGACCGGCTATGAGGAGATCCTCACCGATCCGTCCTATGCCG
>JAQGKA010000487.1 GCA_028290355.1 Tardiphaga sp.
GCCGCGGCGATGGCGCCGCAGGCGCTGGCTTCGGTGCACGCGCTGTTTCCGCCACACGAACGCGGCCGCGCGCTTGGCATCTATGGCGTGACGCTGGGCCTGTCCTCGATCGTCGGGCAACTGCTCGGCGGCGCGCTGGTCGGCGCCGATATCGGCGGTTTCGGCTGGCGGCTGGTATTCCTGATCAATGTGCCGATCGTGATCGTCACTATCTTCGCCGCGATTCCGCTGCTGCGCGAAACCCGCGGCGCGCATCGCCCCACGCTCGACATCGGCGGCGTGCTGCTATCGTCATTGGCGCTGTCGTCCTTTGTCGTGCCACTGGTGGAAGGCCGCGAGCGCGGCTGGCCGCTGTGGTCGATCCTGATGCTGCTGACCACGCCGTTCTTCGTCGAGGCGTTTCGCCGCTATGAGATCCGGCTGGCAAAAGCCGGCGGCGATCCGCTGATTGCCGTCGAGGTGTTTCAGTCGGCCGGCCTGCTGCGCGGCATTGGCGCCATCATGACGCTCTATGCGGTGGCGACGTTCTTCCTCACCTATTCGATCTATCTGCAGTCGGCGTTGCGCTTCACCGCCTGGCAGTCCGGACTTGCCATCCTGCCGTTCTCGGCAGGCTTTCTGGTCGCATCGACGTTCAGCGCCGCGATCGGCCGCTGGTTCGGCGCATCCGCGCCGTCGCTGAGCTATGTGTTGGCGGCCACCGGTTCGATCGCGACCGCCATTGTCGTGGCGTACAGTCCCGCCGGCGTTGTGCCGCCATGGCCGCTGATCGTGCCGGCTCTGGTTCTGTTCGGCTTCGGCATGGGTCTTGCGATTCCGACCATGGTGCGGGTCATCGTCGAGCGGGTCGCACCTGTTCATGCAGGCCTGGTTGGCGGCATGTTCAATTCGACGCTGCAGGTGTCCGCCGCGGTTGGCATCGCCGTGATCGGCGGCTTGTTCTTCACCGCCTTGGGCGCGCGAACAGATCCCGCGGCGATCACCCATGCCTTCGCCATCACGCTGTTCGCGATTGCCGCCTGCCATATCGGCGGCGCGCTGCTGGCCATCGGCCTCGGCCAGCGCCGCATCGCGCCGCTGCCGATTCCGCCATCCCCCACCACATGTCCCAACCCCGGCCGCTGAAGGAACCCGCCATGACCCGGACCATCAAGATTCCCAATGCGGACCATCCGATCAGCATCGAGCGCAATCCGAACCGCATTGCCGTTACCGTCGACGGCCACGTGATCGCTGCCACCACCAATGCGCTGACCTTGCGCGAGGCGTCCTATCCGCCGGCGCTGTACATCCCGCGCGGTGATGTCGATATGGCGCTGCTGGAACGCACCGCGCATTCCACCTATTGCCCCTACAAGGGCGACTGCGCCTATTACAGCATTCCGGCCGGCGGCGAGCGCTCGGCCAATGCGATCTGGACCTACGAGGCGCCGTTTGACGCGGTCGCGGAGATCAAGGATCATCTCGCCTTCTATCGTGATCGCGTCGATGCCATCGACGAGCAGCCCGCAGCCTGAGCGCCGCGGGTTCATCGCTTCTCACAGAGTTGGAATTCTCATGAGTGCACTGTTTTCGCCGTTCAAGCTGCGCAATCTCACGCTGCCCAACCGCATCGTGGTGTCGCCTATGTGCCAGTATTCTGCCGTCGATGGTCTCGCGAACGAATGGCACTTGGTGCATCTCGGCACCTTGGCGCTGTCCGGAGCCAGCATGCTGTGCATCGAGGCAACCGCGGTGGAAGCGCTCGGCCGCATCACGCCCGGCGATCTCGGCCTCTATGACGACGCCACCGAAGCAGCGTTGAAGCCGGCGCTGGCGGCGATCCGCAAGCATTCCAGGATCGCGGTGACGATGCAGGTCGCCCATGCCGGCCGCAAGGCGTCGAGCCACACGCCGTGGGATGGCGGCCAGCAGATTCCGCTAAGCGAAGGCGGTTGGGTGGCACATGCGCCGTCGGCGGTTCCGCAGAAGCCCGGCGAGCTGCCGCCGCAGGAGATTGATGCCGCCGGCCTCATGCGGATTCGCGACGCCTTTGTCGCGACTGCCAAGCGCGCGGATCGACTCGGCATCGATGCGCTGGAGATCCATGGCGCGCATGGCTACCTGCTGCACGAGTTCCTGTCGCCGATCTCCAACCAGCGCGCCGATCAATATGGCGGCTCGCTGCAAAACCGCATCCGCTTTCCGCTCGAAGTGTTCGATGCGGTGCGCGCCGCATTCCCGGCGGAGAAGCCGATCGGTTTTCGGGTCTCGGCGTCGGATTGGGTCGAAGGCGGCTGGGACGTCGAACAGACCATCGTGTTCGCCAATGAGCTGAAGAAGCGCGGCGTCGACTGGATCGACGTGTCGTCCGGCGGCGTCTCGCCGCTGCAGAAGATCGCAATCGGGCCGGGTTATCAGGTGCCGTTCGCCGAAGCCGTGAAAAAGGCCACCGGGCTTCCGATCATGTCGGTGGGCCTCATCACCGAAGCACAGCAGGCCGAGGATATCGTCGCGAGCGGCAAGGCCGACTTCGTCGCGTTGGCGCGGGGCATGCTCTACGATCCGCGCTGGCCATGGCACGCTGCAGCGGAACTTGGCGGCACGGTCGAAGCGCCGCCGCAATACTGGCGGTCGCAACCCTCCACGCAAAAGGCGTTGTTCGGCGACATCACCTTCGGCGGACGCTGAAGGGCGCGCTGACGTCAATCGCGATCACACATTTGTGTAGCAGGCGTCGCTGTGCGTATGGCAGCCCTGCGTCGCGATTGGCGATGGCCGGTTTACACATCGGCGTGCCGATCCTAAAGAGCCAAATCAGCGGCGAGACTGCGGCGGAGATATTGCGTCTCGGCCTCTCGCATCGAAATTCAATTTCGCTCCGCACCTCGCGAGGGACCCTTCATGAGCCGGCACTACCTTTGGCTGCTGCTGTTTCCGTTCGTCGGACTGCTGTGGCTGCCGTTCTACAATTTCAAGGATCCCGTGCTGCTCGGCTTTCCGTTCTTCTACTGGTACCAGCTTGCCTGGGTGCCGGTGACGGCCGTGCTGACCTGGATCGCCTACCGGACCTATCCCCATGAAGACTGAGCTCGATATTCCTGCCCTTGTAGTCTTCATTTTCTTTTTCGCGCTTGTCACCGTGATGGGTTTCGTGGCGTCGCGCTGGCGTCGGCCGAAGACGCTGGCAAGCCTCGACGAATGGGGCCTCGGCGGCCGCCAGTTCGGCACCTGGATCACCTGGTTCCTGGTCGGCGGCGATTTCTACACCGCCTACACCGTGATCGCGGTGCCTTCGCTGGTTTATTCGGTCGGCGCCTACGGCTTCTTCGCGCTGCCCTACACCATCCTGGTCTATCCCTTCGTCTTCATGGTGATGCCGAAGCTTTGGCAGGTCGCCAAGGACAACGGTTACGTTACCGCTGCCGACGTGGTGCATGGCCGCTACAGCTCACGCACCCTGGAAGCCGCCGTCGCCATCACCGGCGTGGTTGCCACGATGCCTTACATCGCGTTGCAGCTGATCGGCATGGCCGCTGCGGTGAAGGCGCTGGGATTCGAGGGCGAGTGGCCGCTGATCGCCGCCTTCATCGTGCTCGCGCTCTACACCTATTCGTCCGGCCTGCGCGCGCCGGCGCTGATCGCCTTCGTCAAGGACATCATGATCTATATCGCCGTGATCGCGGCGGTGTCGTTCATCCCCGGCAAGCTCGGCGGCTACGCCGCGGTGTTCACCGCGGCCGACGAAGCGTTCAAGGCCAAGGGCTCCGGCAGCATCCTGCTGGCGCCCGGCCAGTACGTCGCCTACGCCACGCTGGCGCTGGGTTCCGCGCTCGCTGCCTTCATGTATCCGCACACGCTGACCGGCATCTTCGCCAGCAAGAGCGCCACCACGATTCGCAAGAATGCGGTGCTGCTGCCGGCCTATACGCTGATGCTCGGCCTGCTGGCGCTGCTCGGCTATATGGGCCACGCCGCGCATCTCAAACTCGCCAGCAACAATGACGTGGTGCCGGCGCTGTTCCAAACCCTGTTCCCGGGCTGGTTCGCCGGCTTCGCTTTCGCGGCGATCGCGATCGGCGCGCTGGTACCGGCGGCGGTGATGAGCATCGGCGCGGCCAATCTGTTCACGCGCAATTTCTGGAAAGCCTACGTCAATCCCGACGTCACCAATGCGCAGGAGGCCGGCGTCGCCAAGATCGCCTCGCTGGTCGTCAAGGTCGGGGCGCTGCTGGTGATCATCTATCTGCCGACGCAATTTGCATTGGATCTGCAGTTGCTCGGCGGCCTCTGGATCCTGCAGACCTTGCCGGCGCTGATCTTCGGCCTGTTCACGCGCTGGTTCACCGCGCCGGCGCTGCTGGCGGGCTGGGCGGTCGGCCTGTTCGGCGGCACGTACCTGACCTGGATGGATGGCCTGAAGCCGCTGCACCTGATCTCGATCGGCAGTTTTTCGGCGACGGCCTATGTCGGCCTGATTGCACTGGTCGGGAACGTCCTGGTCGCCGTGCTGCTCAATGTGGTCGTGCGCAAGACCGCCGGCCCGTTTGCTTCCGACAGCTGGGTCAGCGCGCCGAAAGCCTGAGCGAATACAAAGGAATATGCTTCGTTTGCATTCCGGCGCGCGCTGGTCTTAATCTCCCCGCGAGAATCGCCGCGATCCTTTCGCGCGGCGCCGGATGGAGCGCGCCAGGTGACAGTTTCGATGCGGATCGGCACGCGCAAGAGCACGATGGCGCTGGCCCAGACGGAGGAAATCGCACGCCGGCTGTCCGTCGTGGCGCCGGAGCTGGATGTCGAGATCGTCAAGTTCGAACCGGTCGGCGACCGCGACCAGACCAGCAATCTGCTGCGCCACGGTGGCAAAGGCGGCGCCTTCGTCGGCGAGATCCGCGCCGCAGTGCTTTCCGGCAAGCTGCACGCAGCGATGCATTCGCTGAAGGACATGCCGGGCAACGAGGATACGCCCGGCCTCGTCATCGGCGCCACGCTCGCCCGTGACCCGCCGACGGATGCGCTGGTGCTGCGCGTCGGCGTCACCATCGACGACCTCAAGCGCACCCGCGGCAAGGGCTTCAAGATCGGCACCAACGCCGTTCGCCGCGCCGCCTACATCAGGCGGCTGTTTCCGGATATCGAGGTGATCCACTTTCGCGGTGCCGCAGACACCCGCGTCCGCAAGCTCGATGAGCGCGAGATGCAGCGGCTGCCCGGCGGCGGCGAAGTCGGCCCGGCTGACGCGCTGATCATGGCGCGTTCGGGGCTTGAGCGCGTCGGGCTGGCAGGCCGCATCGCCTGCGATTTTTCGCCACTGGACATGCTGCCGGCGGCGGGACAAGGCATCGTCGCTGTCGAATGCGCCGCGACGGACTGGCAGACCCGGCGCTATCTGTCGCTGATCGACGATCCCGCTGCGCATCTGTCATGCGACGCCGAGCGCGAGGTGCTGTGGGTGCTGAACGGCCACTGCAATTCGCCGATCGCGGCTTACTCCATCATCAGCGGCGGCGAAATGTCGCTCACCGCGTCGGTGCTGGATGAAACCGGCGCATACTTTATCGAGGTGACGCGCAATGGTCCTGCGGATCGGCCGCGCGAACTCGGTCGCGCCGTGGGCCTCGACCTGCTGCACAAGGGCGCGGCCGAGATCATCGAACGCAGCCGCCCGTAGTCGAAGCGGGCAAGCCTTCCTTCAATGCAATTTGATGCGTGGCTCTGTGCGCTTGGTCAGCAGTCCTGCCAGCGTGTTCAACGCGACCCGCCACGGCCCGAACAGCGCCAGCAGATGCATCTTGTGCAATGAGCGATAGGCGAGCGTCGCAAAAAAGCCCTCGAGCCGGAAACCGCGAAAGATCACGCCGAAGGTCTTGTACTCGCTGAGTGCCACCAGCGAACCGCGATCGTGAAACCGGAACGGCGGGATCGGCTTGCCATCGAGCCGGTCTGCGATGACGCCGACCATGAAGTCGGCCTGCTGCTGCGCGATCTGCGCGCGGGCGGGCAGCGGCGCCGTACCACCTTCGGGGATGCAATCGGCGCAGTCGCCAAGCGCAAAGATGTTGTCGTCGCGCGTGGTCTGCAGCGTCGGCCTGACCACCAGGCGGTTGATGCGGTCGCTCTCCAGTCCGTCGAGATCGCGCAGCGCGTCCGGCGCCTTGATGCCGGCGGCCCAGA
>JAQGKA010000497.1 GCA_028290355.1 Tardiphaga sp.
TGCCGGAAGGGCACCGCTTCGATCTCAATCTGCCGGATATCGCCGAAGTGTGGCGTCGCGGCAGCGTGATCCCGTCCTGGCTGCTCGACCTCACCTCCTCCGCGCTGGCCAAGAACGAGACCCTCGACACCTATTCCGGCTTCGTCGAAGATTCCGGCGAAGGCCGCTGGACCGTCAATGCCGCTATCGACGAAGCCGTGCCGGCCGAGGTTCTCACCGCCGCATTGTTCGCGCGTTTCCGGTCGCGCAAACAGCACACCTTCGCCGAGAAGATCCTCTCGGCGATGCGCGCCGGCTTTGGCGGCCACAAGGAACCGGACCAGCATCCCGACGCCAAGCGTCAGGACGCGCCCGACATCGTCAAGTCAAAGGCAGACAAAAAGTGACCGACGCCCAGACCGACACCAAGAAGCCCGATCCGTGCTCCTTCATCCTCTTCGGCGTGACCGGCGACCTCGCCCACCGGCTGGTGATGCCAGCGCTGTATAACCTCGCTGCGTCCGACCTGCTGCCCGAAAAATTCTGCGTCGTCGGCATTGCCCGCAAGGCGACCTCCGCCGACGAGCTGCGCGACGGCCTGATGGCTGGCTTGAAGAAATTCGCCACCCGTCCGGTCGATGATGCCATTGCCCAGCGGCTGCTGGAATGCGTCACCAGCATCGAGGCCGATCCGAAGGATCCGGAGTCCTTCGACCGGATGCGCGAACAGCTCGATGCGCTGGAAGAACGCCGCCAGACCGGCGGCAACCGGCTATTCTATCTGGCCACGCCACCCGATGCCTTCGCGCCGATCAGCCGCGAACTCGGACGCACCGGCATGCTGCGCGACGACGGTACCGCATGGCGACGGCTGGTGATTGAAAAGCCGTTCGGCACCGATCTGGAGTCGGCAAGGAAGCTGAATGCCGAATTGCTCAGCATCGTCAACGAACATCAGATCTACCGGATCGATCATTATCTCGGCAAGGAAACCGTCCAGAACATCCTGGTACTGCGTTTCGCCAACGGCATGTTCGAGCCTATCTGGAATCGCAACCACATCGACCATGTCCAGATCACCGTCGATGAGAAGCTCGGCGTCGGCCACCGTGGCAGTTTCTACGACGCCACCGGCGCGCTGCGCGACATGGTGCCGAACCATCTGTTCCAGCTGCTGTCGCTGGTGGCCATGGAGCCTCCGACCCGCTTCGACGCGCATTCGGTGCGGGCGGAGAAGGCCAATGTGCTGGCGGCCATCCAGATCGAGAGCGAAACCGAGGCGCTGCACAATTCGGTGCGCGGACAATATCTTGGTGGCACCATCGGCGATACCATCATCGAGGACTATCACAAGACCAAGGACGTCGCCAACGGCAGCACCACCGAAACCTATGCGGCCCTCAAGCTGACCATCGATAACTGGCGCTGGGCCGGCGTGCCGTTCTATCTGCGCACCGGAAAGGCGCTGGGCATCAAGCGCACCGAGGTCGCCATCAAGTTCAAGCAGGCACCGTTCGCCATGTTCCAGAGCACGCCCGTCGAGGCGCTGGCGCAGAACTATCTCGTGATTGGCGTCGAGCCGACCGAGGGCATCGCGCTGCAGTTCAACACCAAGATTCCCGGTCCGGCGATCAAGATCGACGGCGTCGAGATGAAGTTCCGCTACAAGGATTACTTCAAGGCCGAACCCTCGACCGGTTACGAAACGTTGATCTATGACTGCATGATCGGCGACAACATTCTGTTCCAGCGCGCCGACAGCGTCGAAGCCGGCTGGCGCGCGGTGCAGCCATTCCTCGACGCCTGGAGGAACGCCGGCTCCGACGGCCTGAAGAGCTACAAGGCCGGCAGCGAGGGTCCCAGTGAGGCCAACGAGCTGATGAAGCGCGACGGCCGCGCCTGGCGCAAGCTGAGCTAGAACGATGGCGACTTTTCACCGCGAGATCATCGAGGTCGCCGATGCCGCGGCGCTGGCCAGGGCCGCGGCGGAACGGGTGATCGCGCGCATGGAAAGCAACCCGGGCAGGATCGCGATTTGCCTCACTGGCGGCTCCAGCCCGAAACAGCTGTACGAATTGCTCGGACAAGAGCCTTACAAAAATCAGGTTCCGTGGGATCGCGTACACTGGTTCATCGGCGACGACCGTTTTGTCAAAGCGGCCGATCCGCTGAATAATATGAGCATGGCACGCCGCATCTTCCTCGATCGATGCGCGCCCGCCGTCAACATCCATCCTATTGCGACCGAATCTCACAGCCCCTACGAGGCCGCTCATCTGTATGAGACGGAGCTGAAAACCTTCTACGGGGCCACCGTCCTCGACCCGCCGCAGCCGCTGTTCGATCTCGTGCTGCTCGGCGTCGGCCCCGACGGTCACATCGCCTCGCTATTTCCCGGCTATCCGGCGGTCAATGTGACCGATCAATGGGTGGTCGGCGTTTCCGAAGCACATGTGGCGCCGTTCGTGCCGCGCGTCAGCCTGACCCTGCCCGCGCTCGGATCGTGCCACGAGATGCTGTTCGAACTGAGCGGCGCGGACAAGCGAGCGATCCTGACGCGCGTCCTCACCGGAGAAGACCTGCCGGCAAACCGCGCCCGTGCGTATGAAGGTGAAACGGTCTGGCTCTGCGACAGCGCGGCGCTGCCGGAAAACTATCGTGACTGAACAGAGCCCGCTTTGTGCGCTGATCGTGAGGGGCGTCTCCGGCTCCGGCAAGAGCACCATCGCCGGGAACCTGGCGGCCCGTCTCGGCTGGACCTTTGAGGACGGCGACCGGTTTCATCCGGCCAGCAATGTCGCCAAGATGAGCGCCGGCCATCCTCTTACCGACGAGGATCGCTGGCCGTGGTTGCAGGCCATTGCTGACGAGATCGATCGGATAAGCGAGGCGGGTGGGCACTTGGTGATCGCCTGCTCGGCGCTGAAGCGCGCTTATCGCAATGTTCTGGTGCATGGTCGCGACGACGTCCGCATGGTCTATCTCGATGGCACCAGGGAGCTGATCGCCGCGCGCCTTGCCGCGCGAAAGGATCACTTCATGCCGCCGGCGCTGCTGGACAGCCAGTTCAAGACGCTGGAGCCGCCCGGCGCCGACGAAAATCCAATCACGGTATCGATTGACGCTTCGGTCGAGGCGATCATCGATGCTATCGTCGGCCAAATGCAGAACAGGAAAATCTCATGACCCGCATTGCCCTGGTCGTCTCCGATGTCGATGGCACGCTGGTGACCCACGACAAGCGGCTCACCGACAACGCCAGGGCGGCGGTGCAGAAGTTGCACGACGCCGGCATCGGCTTCACCATCACGTCGAGCCGACCGCCGGTGGGAATGCGGTTTCTGGTCGCGCCGCTCGGCATCACACTGCCGATCGGGCCGTTCAACGGCAGCTCGATGGTGGACGGCAATCTGAAGCCGATCGAACAGCATCTGATCCCGGCCGCCGCCGCGCAGCGCAGCCTCGAAGTGCTGAACGAATTCGGCGTCGATATTTGGCTGTTCACCAATGAAGAATGGATCATCAAGCGCGACGACGGCAAATACGTCCCGCACGAGCGCGACACCATCCAGCACGATCCGGTGTTCGTCGATGATTTCACGCCGTTCCTGGCGAAAGCCTGCAAGATCGTCGGCGCCAGCGCCGACTTTGCGGGGCTGGAGCGTTGCGAGGCCGCGATGCAGAAGGCGCTCGGCGACCAGGCCGTGGCGGTGCGCTCGCAGAACTACTACCTCGACATCACCCCGCCCGGCCAGGACAAGGGCACGTTCGTGGCAGCGATGGCGAAGCGCCTCAACATTTCTACCGACGCCATCGCCACCATCGGCGACATGCGCAACGATCTCGCGATGTTCAAGGTCAGCGGCATGTCGGTCGCCATGGGTAACGCCACCGACGATGTGAAGAAGCAGGCGACGGACGTGACGGCGTCGAACGAGGACGAGGGGTTTGCGGGGGCGGTGGAGATTATTTTGACAAGGAATGCGGGCGGCTAATGGCCTCCCCCCCCTTGCGGGGAGGGTCGGTCGAACGAAGCGATGCGCAGCATTGCTGAAGTGGAGGCCGGGGTGGGGGTGCCCCACGCGCAGCTTTCCGTGGGGCACCCCCACCCGACCGCGCTTCGCGCGGCCACCCTCCCCGCAAGGGGGAGGGAAAAGAGCAGCATCCCGTTTGATTTCTACTTCGCCCGCTGCATCACCGGCTTTTTCGCCTGCCGCTTCGCGTCGCAAAGATTATGCGCGGTGTTGATCAGCGCTATATGCGTCAACGCCTGCGGAAAATTGCCGGTCTGGCGTTTCGCGATCGAGTCGTATTCTTCCGCCAACAACCCGACATCGTTGGCGATGCCGACGACGCGGTCGAACAGCGCCTGCGCTTTGTCGACCGCGCCCGCCAAAATGTACGCATCCGCAAGCCAAAGGCTGCAGGCGAGGAAGGCGCCTTCGATCGGCTGCGTCTCACCGGTCTGCTTGCGCGGATCGTGGCGCAGCACGAAACCGTCGCGCATCATGTGCCGTTCGATCGCGGCAATAGTGCCCTGTACCCGCGGATCCGACGATGGCAGGAAGCCCACTGCCGACAGCAACAGCACGCTGGCGTCGAGTATGTCGGCGCCGTAATATTCAACGAAGGCGTTCATCGCCGGGTTGAAGCCTTTTTCGCAGACATCGCGGTGAATGGTGTCACGCAAGCTGCGCCAATCGTCCAATGGCGCCGCAAAGCCGAATGTCTCCGCGCTCTTGATGCCGCGGTCGAACGCGACCCAGCACATCACCTTCGAGAACACGTAGTGCGCTCCGTCGCCGCGGAGTTCCCAGATGCCGTGGTCTGGCTGGTCCCAAACCGATGCGAGATGCCCCAGCACCAGGCGCTCCACCGCCCAGCTCCGGTCGTCGAGTTGAAGCTTCGCCACACGCGACTGGTGAAACGCGTCGATCAATTCGCCATAGACGTCGAGCTGCAGCTGCGCATGGGCGGCATTGCCGACGCGAACCGGCTGCGCACCTTCGTAACCCGGCAGCCAGCCGGCTTCCCATTCCAGCAGGCGGCGCTGGCCCATGATGCCGTACATGATCTGCATGTCGGCCGGCGAACCAGCGGCAGCGCGCAGCAGCCAGTTGTGCCACGCCGAGGCTTCCTCGGTGTAGCCGCTGTTCATCAGCACCAGCAAAGTGAAAGTGGCGTCGCGCAGCCAGCAGAAGCGGTAGTCCCAGTTCCTGGCACCCCCGAGCTTTTCCGGCAGCGAGGTGGTGGGTGCGGCGACGATGCCGCCGGAGGGCGCATAGGTCAGCGCTTTCAGGGTGATCAGCGAACGCATGACGAGATCGCGGCCCTCGCCGTCATAACTGCAGCGGCCGCTCCATTCCGACCAGAATTCCTCGGTGTCCTTCAAGGCGCGGGCGGGATCGATCGGCGCCGGCACTTTCAGATGCGACGGCCCGTAGGTCAGCACGAACGGCACGCTGTCACCGGCGTTCACGACGAACTCCGCCACCGTGGTCAGGTCTTCGCCGCGGGTCTCGACTGGCGTGCGCAGCACCGCCATGTCCGGCCCGCAGATTCCCAGCAGCGCGCCGTCCTCGGTACGCTTGACCCAGGGAACATCGACGCCGAAGCCGAAGCGGATCACCAGCTCCATGCGCAATTTGACGCTGCCGCTGTCGCCGCGAACGATCCGCACCACGTCGGAGGCGGCGCCGCGCGGCGGCATGAAGTCGATCAGCGTGATCGCGCCATCGGCGGTTTCCAGCCGCGTCTCCAGGATCAGCGTATCGCCGCGATATTTTCGCGAGCAACCGGTAACCTCGGCCACCGGCGCGATCTGCCAGCGGCCGTACTCCTTGCCGCCGAGCAGCGCGGTAAAGCAGGCGTCTGAATCGAAGGCCGGCCAGCACAGCCAGTCGATCGAGCCATTGCGGTTGACCAACGCGGCCGTCTCGCAGTCGCCGATCAGGGCATAGTCTTCGATTTGGCCGGGCACGACTCAGGCCACCTGCGTCGAGCGGTCGGCGGTGGCAATCTTCAGCGACGCCAGATCGATGACGTCGATGATCTCATCGACCGCCACGGGCAGCCGCTGCCGCCAGTTCGGGTGTTCATCGATGGTGCCGGGAATATTGGGCT
>JAQGKA010000507.1 GCA_028290355.1 Tardiphaga sp.
GGTGAGCAATCGTGCATCGAGGTCCGCGGAATCGATCTCATGCGATCGCAGCTTGGCGCTCAGCATGCGTCGGGTCATCTCGACGCTCTGTCCGGCGAACGTATCGGTCACGCGATGCCCTCTTCGACGCCTGCAATTTCGCGATCACGTCGCAACAAATTCTGCGTCGTCCCGGCGAAGGCCGGGACCCATAACTCCTGGCCTTTATGCTCAGGGGAGCGTTTTAACAGACCGCCCTTGTTGACGATTGTGCCATATACCGCCGCCAGGGAGTATGGGTCTCGGCTCGCGCTCGCAAGGGCTCGCTTGGCCGGGACGACAGCGGAGAGAATCAGCGCGCCGCGTTCAGCGCCGCCAGAAACCCTGTCAGATCGTCGGTGACGTGATCGACATGGTCGGCGTCACGGCCTTCCAGCTCCCAGTCCTCGCGCACCACTTCCTTGGCGCCATCGGGAACCACCAGCACGGTGGTCATGCCGAGTTGATGCGGCACCACCAGATTGCGCGACAGGTCCTCGAACATCGCTGCTTTCGCGGGATTGACGCCGTACAGCTTGAGAAACTTGTCATAGGTCTGCGGCGCCGGCTTCGGCTCCAGTTCGGCGGCGATGATGTCGAACACCGCCTCGAACTGGCCGGCGATGCCGAGCCGCTGCAGCACCTTGCCGGCATGGTCGGTCGAGCCGTTGGTCAGGATCAGCTTGCGGCCGGGCAATTTTGCGATCGCCGCGCCCATTTCAGGATTGGGCTCCAGCGGCGAATGATCGATCTCGTGCACGTAAGCGAGATAGTCGTCGGCGCGCACGCCGTGCTCGGTCATCATGCCGCGCATGGTGGTGCCATAGCGCTTGTAATAGTCCTTCTGGATCTTGAAGGCCTGTTCCGGCGGCACCTTGAGAAAATTCGAGACGAAATCACGGATCCGGCCATCGACCTGCTGCCACAGATTGACGTGATGCGGGTACAGCGTGTTGTCGAGATCGAACACCCAGGTTTCGATATGGGTGAAGACGCGGGTCGGTTTTGAATCGGTCATAGGTCTCTCTGTTGTGATGCCGTCACGGCATCGCGAAGCGCAGCGTCTTGCCGCCACCGCTCATGTCGACGGCGGTAAAGCCGGCGGCGGCGAGGCCGCGGGTGCCGCAATCGCTGTGGTCGTTGATCTCGAACTTGCTCTCGCGCGTGCACAGCATTTTGGCGCCGCCCCAATTCAGCGCTTTGTCCTTCAGCTTGATGGCGCGGCCATTGGCGTCGACGGCTTCGGCAAAACTGTACACCTGCTTCGGCTGGCCGATCACGTCGGGATGCAGGCACTTTCCGGGCTCGATGCGATACCAGCCGCGGCTGACGATCGCTTTGCCGTCGTCGGCACCGACCGCCGCCATCACATTATACGAGGTGTCGTTGCACCAGGTCAGGCCGGTGGATGACGGCGCCTGTACGGCGTTGATCATGGTCTCGAAGAAGTTTGGCGCCTGCACGATGTCGGCCGTAAGCCCGCGGCTCTTCAGGAATGCAGTCAGTGCGCTTTGCGTCTTCGGCCCATCGACGCCGTCGATCGGGGCAGCGTCATAGCCCGCGATCACCAGCAGCCGCTGGATTGCGGCGAGCTTGGCCTGCTCATCGTCATATTCGCTGTCTTCGGCGAGATAGGCGACCATGTTGCCATCCTCGCTCTGCGACGGCTTGACCATGGTGAATGGCGCCTGGGATTGTCCGACGCGGCATTGCCGGGCGGCGGCAATGACGAAATTCTCCGGCGCGATGCACAGCGTGTCGCCGCCATTCTGCGGCACCGGCGAGGCGCCATAGACGCCGAGCGCGCGCGCATGCAGCAGGATGCGGTCGGCGGTGAGCGTGCCCTGGGCGACAACGCGGCATTGCGCGGGATCGATGCGAAACCAGCCGCGCGTCGCGGTAGCGCTCTTGTCGTCGATGCCGATCGCGGCTTCGACGACGTAGCTCATGCGGTTGCAGAGTTTCAGATCGGCGCGGGCGGCCGATGAATGCGTCAAGGCGAAGATAGTTGCCGCGATGATTGCGAAGTTGCGAGTCGATACGGCCCACCACTTGTCGTGCCCGGGCTTGTCCCGGGCATCCACGTGTTCTCTTGGCCACCAGCAAGACGTGGATGGCCGGGACAAGCCCGGCCATGACCCGAAATGATGGCGGTTGTTCATCACTTGTGGATCAGCGTGCCTGTGCCCTGGTTGGTGAACAGTTCGAGCAGCACCGCATGCGGTGTCTTGCCGTCGATGATGACCACGCCTTCGACGCCCTGTTCGAGCGAATAGATGCAGGTTTCGACCTTCGGAATCATGCCGCCGGAAATGGTGCCGTCGGCGATCAGCTTGCGGGCATCCTTGACCGACAGTTCCGGGATCAGCTTCTTCGACTTGTCGAGCACGCCCGGCACGTCGGTGAGGAGCAACAGGCGCTTGGCCTTCAATGCGCCCGCGACGGCTCCGGCAAAGGTGTCGGCGTTGACATTAAAAGTCTGGCCTTCCTTCGAGGTCGCCAGCGGCGCCAGCACCGGGATCAGCTCGTGGCCGATCAGCTGGTTGAGCAGGGTGAGGTCGACCTTGTCCGGTTCGCCGACGAAGCCGAGGTCCACCACCTTCTCGATGTTGGAATCCGGATCGACCATGGTCCGCGTCGCCTTGGTCGCGGTGACCATGTTGCCGTCCTTGCCACAGAGGCCGACGGCCTTGCCGCCGGCTTCGTTGATGTAGCCGACCAGCTGTTTGTTGATCGACCCGGCCAGCACCATCTCGACGATCTGGATGGTGGCAGCGTCGGTGATGCGCAGGCCGGCCGCGAATTCGGACTTGATGCCAAGCCGCTGCAGCATTTGCGCGATCTGCGGGCCGCCGCCATGCACCACGACCGGATTGATGGCGGTCTGCTCCAGCAGCACGATGTCGCGGGCAAAGGCCTTCGCCATGTCTTCCGCGCCCATGGCGTGTCCGCCATATTTGATGACGATGGTTTCCTCGTCATACTGCTGCATGT
>JAQGKA010000521.1 GCA_028290355.1 Tardiphaga sp.
TTCGTCGACCTTGGAATCAAGTTCGGCGACGGGCTTTTCGAAGTCGAGATAAGAGCGCATGGATTCGGTCATTCACCGGATATGGGGACAGGGCACGGCGGGCGAAACTGCCGTCGCAGGCTTTTCAAGTCAAATGGGGGGCTAAGTCAAGCCGGAGTGCGGCGATTAAGTCTGTTAAATCAACGGGTTGATTTTTGTTTTTCCGTAGCCCGGATGAAGCGAAGCGCAATCCGGGGACTGCATCTCGGCAATCGCAGCTTCCCGGATTTCGCTGCGCTCCATCCGGGCTACACTTCCTCACATACTCTGCCGCCGTCTAGTCCTCGATCTTCTCGTGGGCGTCGGCGACGCCGCGCTTCCAGTAGCCGGCGGCCTTGGTCCATTCGCGGGGATGGCCGCGTTCGGTGACATAGCTGCGCAGGTGACGCGCCACCGTGGCTTCCGCGGCGATCCAGACAAACCCTTCGCCGGCGGGGAATGGGTAGGAGGCCAGCGCGGCCTGCAGCATTTCGGCATCGCCGAATGCGGCCTGTCGCGCGATCCAGTGCGGCGTCCACGAAGCCCGGGTGATGACGGTTTTGTCCTCGCCGCCGATCACGAACGTCGCCACCGGCACGCCGGGGCGCAGTTCTTCGACGCGCCGTCCGATGGCCGGCAGCGCGGTTTCGTCGCCGATCAGCAGGTACCAGTCGAAATCGTCGGGCACCACCGATGAGCCGCGCGGGCCGCCGATTTGCAGGGTATCGCCGACCTTCGCCGCGGCAGCCCATTGCGTCGCCGGCCCGGCCTCATGCAGCGCGAAATCGATCAGCAGGGTTTGCTGACCGGTGTCGAATCGTCGTGGCGTAAAGTCGCGCATCGCAGGCGCATCGTCTGTCGGGAAGAACAGCTTGATGTGATCGTCATGCGACGGGCTGACGAAATCATGCAGCTCCGGCGAGGTGAAGCCGATCCGCAGCATGTGCGGCGTCAGCCGTTCGATGGTGGCCACGGTGAGCAAGCGCCGCCGCAGTTCGTGGCGGACGCGGAGGGTCTGGTGACGTTGCACGGTAGCATCCATCAGAGCCGCTCGATCTTGCGGGCGGCCTCGTCGATCAGCGCGACAGCGTCGAGCAGCCGTTCCTTGTCGAGGCCTTCGCCGAGGCGATGCATCAGGACGCTTTTGAGGTTATGCATCGCGCGGCGGATCGGGATGGCGTCGGTGCGCTCGCGCATCGCGCCCAGAGCATCGAGCCGGGCAAACATCGCCGCGACTTCGGCGGCGTGCTGCTCGAGATGCGCGGTGCCTTCCGGCGTGATCGCGAACAGTTTTCGCGCGCCCTCCGCCACCTGCTCGTCGATCAGGCCCATTTCGCTGAGCAGCGTCAGGGTCGGGTAGACGATGCCCGGGCTCGGCGCATAGGCGCCGCCGGTGCGTTCTTCGATGGCGCGGATCAGGTCGTAGCCATGGCGCGGCTTGTCGGCGATCAGCTTGAGCAGCACCACCCGCAATTCGCCACCGTCGAACACGCGACGACGGCCGCCGCCGCGCCCGTGGCCTGGCCCCTCGAATTCCCAGCCGCCGGGGCCGTTATCGCCGCCAAATCGCCCGCCGCGCGGCCCGGCGTGACGCTCGTCGCAATGGTCGTGGCGCCCGCGGTGTCCGCCGCGCATCCGTTGTTCAAAACCAAACATGGGAACATCCTTCAAGTTATCTTCGATGCGTCTAAGATATATCTTATGGCCGGAAAGACAAGCACTAAGATATATCTTAGATGCATTCTAGAATGTTTGGAGGAGTGGACTTTTCAAGCCAGGCCGCAAGCCTACGCGCCTTTGCGGACCAGCTCCGCGGCTGCCATGCCGCGCTTGCGGCGATGCCACCACCAGGTCGCAAGGCCGGCGAGGGCAGCGACGATGATCACCGTGGGAATCCAGATCTGTTTGCCGTAGCCGGTGTGGTGCGGCAGCCCGCTATATTGATGCAGCGCCGACACCGCCAGCACGCCCGGCAGCACATGGGCCGGCGCCCACAGAAACACCGCCAGGATGTTCACGGCGTAGAATTTCACCGGCGCCATGTCGAGTGCGCCGGCGGTGACCGGCACGAAGGCGCGGATCGGCGGCACGAAGCGGCCGAAGAACACCGCCAGCGTGCCGAAGCGATGGAAGAACGCCTCGCTCTGCGCGATCACACCGGGATAATTCGACATCGGCCACGTCTCGAGAATCCGGCGCTGCTGGATATGTCCGACCCAGAACGCGGTGCCGTCGCCGAGTACGGCGCCGGCGGCGGCCGACACCAGCGCCCAAACCAGATCGAGATCGCCTGAGGGCACCAGCGCACTCATCGCAAGGATAATGGTGGAGCCGGGAATTACCGAACCGACCACCGGCACCGCCTCCAGCAGCGCGGCAAGAAACAGCACGAGATAGCCGAGCCAGGCGTGCGCAGCGACGAAATGCGTCAGCGATTCAATCGAGGAAGCCACGAAATGTCCGATCCGGCGCCCGCGCCAAGTCTGTCTGCAAGCCCGTCTGCATGCCCGTCTGTCCCGACAATATAGGGGTGAAACTGCGAGCGGGTGGCTTTGATCCCCGCCTGCGCCTGCGAATCCCTTGGGTTCGAGCAACGCCTGATTCGCAGGGCAGGCTTCCAAAAACAACAACAAGAACCTATCTTGATGAAGTTGCAGCGGAACTTTGATTGAGCCGCGGGCTTTGTCCGGCCGCTTCTCTCTGCTACGTTCATCGCAGCACCCCATCCGCAGCCATTTCTAGACTGGTTTCGGGATATCCGGGACCACGGAGGATTGATGACCGCCGCCATGACCAAAGCGCACGAACCCACCGGCATGCCCGACATGAAAGTGTCGGTTCGGCAGGTATTCGGCATCGATAGCGACCTTGAAGTCCCCGCTTATTCGGAAGGCGACCCGCACGTTCCGGACGTCGATTCCGACTACCGGTTCGATCGCAACACCACGCTGGCCATTCTTGCCGGCTTCTCGCGCAACCGCCGCGTCATGGTCACCGGCTTTCACGGCACCGGCAAGTCGACCCATATCGAGCAGGTCGCCGCCCGCCTGAACTGGCCTTGCGTCCGCGTCAATCTCGACAGCCACATCAGCCGCATCGATCTGGTCGGCAAGGATTCCATCGTGGTGCGCGACGGCAAGCAGGTCACGGAATTCCGTGACGGCATTCTGCCGTGGGCGCTGCAGCACAACATCGCTCTGGTGTTCGACGAATACGACGCCGGCCGTCCGGACGTGATGTTCGTGATCCAGCGCGTGCTGGAAGTCTCCGGCCGCCTCACGCTGCTGGACCAGAACAAGGTGATCAAGCCGCATCCGGCGTTCCGGCTGTTCTCGACCGCCAACACCATCGGCCTCGGCGACACTTCGGGCCTCTATCACGGCACCCAGCAGATCAACCAGGGCCAGATGGACCGCTGGTCGATCGTCACCACGCTGAACTATCTGGCGCATGACGAGGAAGTCGAGATCGTGCTGGCGAAAGCCAAGCACTACCGCACCAATGAAGGCCGCGACATCGTCAACAAGATGGTCCGTCTCGCCGATCTCACCCGCAACGCCTTCGCCAATGGCGACCTGTCGACGGTGATGAGCCCGCGTACCGTGATCACCTGGGCCGAGAACGCCGACATCTTCAGCGACATCGGCTTCGCGTTCCGCGTCACCTTCCTCAACAAGTGCGACGAGCTGGAACGGCCGCTGGTGGCGGAGTTCTACCAGCGCTGCTTCAACGCCGAACTGCCGGAGAGTTCGGTGAATGTGGCGCTGAGCTAAACTTTGTTGGCTTCCTTCTGAGACGGAAGCTCTCTCGGTCGCCCTCCTCCTTGCGGGGAGGGTCGGCCGAGCGAAGCGGAGGCCGGGGTGGGGGTGCCGCGGGCTCGGACTGTGTGACTACCCCCACCCGACGCATCGTTCGCTTCGCTCTCGATGCGCCACCCTCCCCGCAAGGGGGAGGGTAAGAAAGAGCAGCGAAGCGCGAGGTTCACACGGCGATGAGCACAACCACCACCAACAAATTCCGCACCGGCGCCAAGGAAGCTCCCACCGAGCCGTTCAAGCGTGCGGTGACGTCGTGCCTGCGCGCCATCGCCAAGTCGCCCGAACTCGAAGTCACTTTCGCCGCCGAGCGCCCGGGCCTGTCGCCGGGCAAGGCGCGGCTGCCGGAGCCGGCGCGCAAGATGAGCAAGCGCGACGCCGCCATCGTCCGCGGCCACGCCGATTCCATCGCGCTGAAGATCGCCTGTCACGATCCCAAGGTGCATCGCAAGCTGATGCCGGGCAATCCGCAAGCGCGCGGCGTGTTCGAGGCCGTCGAGCAGGCCCGCGTCGAAGCGATCGGCTCGCGCCGCATGGCCGGCGTGGCGAAGAATCTCTCGGCGATGCTCGACGATCATTTCCACCGCGGCAAGTTCGACGAGATCACCGACCGCGCCGACGCGCCGCTGGCCGATGCGCTGGCGATGCTGGTGCGCGAACGCCTCACCGGTCTTGCCCCGCCCGCCGCTGCGCGAAAAATGGTCGACCTGTGGCGGCCGATTCTCGAAGACAAGATCGGCCATGGCCTAGACCAACTCGACCGGCTCACCGAGAACCAGGCCAAGTTCGGCGACGCCGTGCATGACCTGCTGTCGGCGCTGGAGCTCGGTGATGACCGCAACGCCGAATCCGAAGATGACGACAGCCAGGACGACGAGCGTCAGGGCGAGAACGATCAGGCCGGCGCCGAAGGCTCCCCGGAAAGCGACGCCGCGCAGGAAATGAGCGCCGACCAGGCGCAGCAGACCTCGGATGAGATGTCCGACAGCTCCATGGAAAGCGCACAGGCCTCGACGTCCGACACGTTCGACGACGGCGAGATGGGCGACGACGAGACGCCGGGCGAGGCGACGCGGCCGAATTCGCGCGGCGCCAACGAACAGCGCGGCCCGGAATATCACGCCTTCGCGCCGAAGTTCGACGAGGTCGTCGCCGCCGAGGATCTCTGCGACCACGACGAACTCGAACGGCTGCGCAGCTACCTCGACAAGCAGCTGGCGCATCTGCAAGGCATCGTCGCGCGCTTGGCCAACCGGCTGCAGCGCCGGTTGATGGCGCAGCAGAACCGTGCCTGGGAGTTCGATCTCGAGGAGGGCATCCTCGATCCCGCGCGGCTGTCCCGCGTCGTCACCGATCCCCATCATCCGCTGTCCTTCATGCACGAGAAGGAAGCGACCTTCCGCGATACCGTGGTGACGCTGCTGCTCGACAATTCCGGTTCGATGCGCGGCCGCCCGATCACCGTGGCCGCTACCTGTGCCGACATCCTGGCGCGGACGCTGGAGCGCTGCGGCGTCAAGGTCGAGATCCTGGGCTTCACCACAAGGGCCTGGAAGGGCGGGCAGTCGCGCGAGGCGTGGCTCGCTGCCGGCAAGCCGGCCAATCCCGGCCGCCTCAACGACCTCCGCCACATCATCTACAAGTCCGCCGACGCCCCATGGCGCCGTGCGCGCAAAAATCTCGGCCTGATGATGCGCGAAGGCCTGCTGAAGGAAAACATCGACGGCGAGGCGCTGGACTGGGCGCACAAGCGGCTGCTTGGTCGCTCCGAACAGCGCAAGATCCTGATGATGATCTCCGACGGCGCGCCGGTCGACGACTCCACCCTGTCGGTCAATCCCGGCAACTATCTGGAGCGTCACCTGCGCCACATCATCGAAGAGATCGAGACCCGCTCGCCGGTCGAACTGATCGCCATCGGCATCGGCCACGACGTCACGCGCTACTAGCGCCGCGCCGTGACCATCGTCGACGCCGAAGAACTCGGCGGCGCCATCACCGAAAAGCTCGCCGAACTGTTCAGCGAGACTTCCGGTGTCGCTCCGACCCGCGGACGGCGTCGGAAATTGCATTAGTGATTGCTGACGAAGCGTGCGCTGCCGACTCCCTCCCCCCTTGCGGGGGAGGGTCGGGGTGGGGGGTAACCACAAGCGACGGCGTTCGTGGCACCCCCACCCCCGGCCCCTCCCCGCAAGGGGGAGGGGGGTCGACGGCGCGCCGCTTCGTCCGCACGGCAATCGCCTTCATCGTTGCGCTTGCGATCTCGCCGCTCGCTCATGCCCAACCTGTCCCCGTACCCACTGCGCCATCGGCGGCGCGAGCGCCGGTCTCCATCGAGGTCGAAGCCCAGCCGATTCCCTCCTTCGACACCCGCGACCGCACCCATCTGCGCTTCGGCTCGCTGCAATATCGCAGCGGGCTGGTGCTCACCTCGAAATATCGCGACTTCGGCGGAATCTCCGGCCTGCGGCTCGATGCCAAAGGCGAGGGCTTCATCGCCATCAGCGACAAGGGCAACTGGTTCACCGGCAAGATTGTCTATAGCGGCAATGCCATGGTCGGCCTCGCCGATGTCGAAGCCGCGCCCATGCTCGGCGCCGACGGCAAGCCGATCGCCGCGCGCGGCTGGTACGATACCGAGTCGATCGCGGTCGACGGGCCACAGGTCTACATCGGCATCGAGCGCGTGCATCAGATCCTGAAATTCGGTTTCGGCCGCGATGGCGTTCGCGCCAAAGGCGAGGTCGTCCCGACGCCGCCGGGGATGCGAAAACTGCCGTCCAACGGCGGGCTGGAAGCGCTGGTGGTGATGCGCAAGGGTTTTCCGCTGGCTGGCACGCTGGTCGCAATTTCCGAACGCGGGCTCGATGCCAACGGCAACATCATCGCCTGGCTGATCGGCGGCAAGGCGTCGGCGCAATTCTCCGTGCGCCGCACCAACGACTACGACATCAGCGATGCCGTACAGCTGCCTTCCGGCGATCTTCTGATACTGGAGCGAAAATTCTCGCTGCTCGGCGGCGCCGGCGTCCGCATCCGTCGCATCGCACTTGGTGCGATTGCGCCCGGCGCCACTGTCGATGGCCCCTCGATCTTCGAGGCCGACCTCGGCTACGAGATTGATAATTTCGAAGGCATCGACGCCCACGTCACCCCCGAGGGCGACACCGTGCTGACGCTGATTTCCGACGATAATTTCTCCATGCTGCAGCGAACCCTGCTGATGCAGTTCACGCTGGTGGAGTAGGAATATGCCCCTCCAGGGGAGGGAAAAGAGCCGCGGGCCCATTGACTTCGCAATAAGCGGGTATATACCCGTAAACATGGAAGACACACCCTGCCTTTGCACCAGTCTGCGCCAGGCCGCCTTCGCCGCGACCGAAATTTACGATCGGGCGCTTGAACCGTCCGGATTGAAAATCACCATGTTTCGGGTGGTCCGGCGCATCGCAAATGCCGAGCGCCCGAGCATCAGCGAACTCGCCAAAATCGTCGAACTCGATCGCAGCTCGCTCGGCCGGAATCTGCGTGTGCTGGAAAAGGACGGGCTGATCCGCTTCGAGGACAACGACCAGGACGAGCGCAGCAAGATCGTGGCGCTGACGCCGGCAGGCAAGGCGGCGCTCGCCAAAGCGTTGCCGCTGTGGGCGAAGGCACAGAAGAAAATGAGCGCGGTGTTCGGCGCGGAGAAAGATGCCGTGACGGGTCTTCTCACCAGGGTTCATCAAGCAGATGCCGCTGGCGTCTGATCAGGCTTTATCCATTTCAACCACGGAGGTTTCACCATGCCGCTCGCCCGGATCGATCTCAGCAGCACAGCTTCGCCACAACTCAAGCAGACCGTCAGCGACGTCGTCTATGACGCGATGACCGCCGTCGCCAACGTACCGGCGCACGACAAATTCCAGGTCATCACCACCCACGCGGCCGACGAACTGGTCTTCCCCCGGGAAGGCTATCTCGGTATCGACTACAGCGCCGGCATCATCTTCATCCAGGTCACCTGGAACGCCGGCCGTTCCACAGAAGTGAAAAAGGCGTTCTATCGCAAGATCGCCGACGACCTCCACGCCAAGGCCGGCGTGCGGAAGCAGGATGTGGTCATCAACCTGGTCGATGTCTCGCCGGAGAACTGGTCGTTCGGCAACGGCGAGATGCAATACGCCCCGAAGTGAGTTTGCTTGTTCCTTCCCCCTTGGCAGGGAGGGGCTATCGCATATGGCTCGAAAGAGCCGCGCGAATTCCAATCGTGCGCACGCACAACGTCTCGACATGTCGTCCCCGCGAAGGCGGGGACCCATAACCCCTGGCGTCGCGACTGATAACGGGCCTCTGCCACGGTGCCAAAACGAGATGACACGGCGTATGGGTCCCCGCCTTCGCGGGGACGACCCGTTGAAATTCAGTACACAACCACGACCGGCGATGCGGCGGACGAGACGATAAATCCATATGCGATAGCCCTGCTTGGCAGGGAGGGATCGCTCTCACGCCGCGGCCACGACCTTTACCTGATGCGCGGATATCAACTGCCGTACCTCTGCTGCGGGTCTGGCGGCGCTGAACAGGTAGCCCTGCATTTCGGTGCAGCCCAGCGCGCGGAGCAGTTCCTTTTGCTGCTCGGTCTCGACGCCTTCCGCTGTCGTCGTCATGTTGCGTGAGGCGGCGATGTTGACGACCGCCTGCACGATCGAGGACGAGCCGTGCGGCTCGGCGATATCGGTGACGAAGCAGCGATCGATCTTGATCTTGTCGAACGGGAAGCGCTGCAGGTAGCTCAGGGACGAATAGCCGGTGCCGAAATCGTCGAGCGCGATCCGCACACCGAGTGCGCGCAGCCGGTGCAGAATGGCGAGCGCGATCTCGTCGTCGCGGATAAGTACGGCTTCGGTGATTTCCAGCTCCAGTCGCTGCGCCGGCAAGTTGGAAGCCGCGAGCGCCGCGGCAACGTGGAGCGCCAGCAATGAGCATCGGAACTGGATCGGCGACACGTTGACCGCGATCTTGATATCGTCGGGCCAGCTTGCCGCTTCCATGCAGGCCGTTGCCAGCACCCATTCGCCGAGCTGACTGATGACGCCGATCTCTTCGGCGACCGGAATGAATTCAGCGGGCGAAATCATCCCGCGCTCTGGATGGCGCCAGCGCAGCAGCGCCTCGCAGCCGGTGACGACGTTGTCGCGCAGATTGACCAGCGGCTGGTAGTAGACCTCGAATCCACCCTTGACGAAGCCGCCGTCGGCGATGGCATGGCGCAAGTCGAGCTCCAGCGTGCGGCGCGCCTTTACCTTGGCGTCCATCTGCGGCTCGAAGAAACGGTAGGTGCGGCGGCCGTCTTCCTTGGCGCCGTACATCGCCAGATCGGCGTTCTTCAGAAGTGAATCGAGATCGATGCCGTCGCGCGGCGCCAGTGCGATGCCGATGCTGGCGTCGGTGAGCAGGCGATGTCCCAGGCATTCGAACGGTTCGCGGATCGCCCCATAGATGCGGGCGACGAGATCGGTGATGTCGCTGTGGGTCTCGACGCCGGTCTGCACGATGGCGAATTCGTCGCCACCGAGCCGCGCCACGATATCGGAGCCGCGGACGCAGCCGCGCAGCCGGATCGCGATCGCCTTCAGCAGTTCGTCGCCGACCTGATGGCCGAGCGAATCGTTGATGCCCTTGAATTCGTCGATGTCGATATAGAGCACCGCGCATTGCGCGCCTCTCTCGACGCGCTTCAGCTCGCGGTCCAGTTCGCCGCGGAACTGGGTGCGGTTCGGCAGGTCGGTCAGCGCGTCGTAATGCGCCAGATGCGCGATCTTCTCCTCGGTGCGGCGGCGCTCGGTGATGTCCTCGTGGGTCGCCACCCAACCGCCATCGGCCACCGGCCGCGACGAGATCTGGATCGAGCGGCCGTCGGCGGTCTGCATGGTTGTCACGCTCGGCCGCCCGACGCCGCGCATCACGCTGTCGACATAAGCGTCGACATCGCCGGCGAAGGAGCCGGTCGCCTTGCGATGCGCGATCACCTCGCGGAATGGCCGGCCAGGCTTGATGACCTCGCGCGACAGGCCGTACATGTCGATGTAGCGCTGGTTGCAGATCACCACGCACGCCTGCGCATCGAACAGCAGCAGGCCCTGGGTCATGTTGTCGATGGCGGTGTCGAGCCGGTTCTTCTCCAGCGTCAGCTGCGCCTGCGCGGCGCGGCTCTGCCGCCGGATATGGCGGATGATCAGTAACAGCAGGCCGGCGACGATCAGCGCGGAGACGCTGGCGGTCGCGACCAGGAACTTGGTCTGGGTGCGCCAGTCGGCCAGCACGCCTTCGACGGTCGCGGTGGCGATCAAAGCGAGCGGAAAATCGCGCAACAGCCGGACCGAGCCGATCCGGTCGAGGCTATCGACGGGACTGACGGTGCGCAGCGTCACGGGTTCATCGCTGAAGCGCAGGTGCTGCATCAGCACGCCGGTACTCATATTGCTGCCGATCATGGCGCCGGCGCTCGGATAGCGCGCCAGCAGCGTGCCGTCGCGGTGGAACATCGAGATCGTGGCGTTGTTGCCGAGCATGACGGAGGCAAAGAATTTTTCGAGATGAGCGGGCTCGATGCCGCGGGTTATGACGCCGAGAAACTCTCCCTTCTGTCCGCTGATCCGCCGCGCGAACAACGTTTTCCAACGGCCGGTGATGCGGCTGAACACCGGCTGCACGACTTCATCGTCGGGGTTCAACAGCTGCGATTTCATCGCCTGAAAATATTCGCGGTCGGCGAGCTTGAGGTCCGGCGGCGGCCACGAATCCGACCAGTTGATCAGATTGCCGTCGGCGTCGAGCACGGTGAGGTCGCCGGCGAACTCTTCGTCGATCTTCGACTTCAGCATCACATGGGATTCGTAGCTCGCCATGTTGGTGGCGAAGCTGGCCGGCGAGACCACGCCGTTGGCGAGCAGATAGGCGGTCAGACTCTTCTGGATCCGCTGCAGGTCCTGGAACTGCTGGTCGAAATGCCGCGTCAGCAGCAGCACAGTGTTTTCCAGCTCGCGCTTGGAGTTGTCGAGGGCGCGCTGGCGGAAATTGTCCACCGTCATGGCGGTGCCCACCGCAATCGCCGTGACCAGCAGCACGCCGACCACGACCAGCCAGCGCACCGAACCGCGTCGCATCGCCGCCTGAATCTCGCTAGTCGCGCGCACGCCGTCGGCCTTCTGGCCCCACAGACGATTTTTCATTTCGTCACCCCTCGGGGGTCATGGATACCCCGGCAAGGGTGCAGGCCGCGTTAGCAAGGCAGGTGAATGGCGGGTTAATCCACCCCCCGCGTGCGGTATCTATTTACGCCGCCAGGCGTTTTTGCTGCGGTGCGGCCGGGAAAGTCTGGTTGCGGCCGCGCGCCTTGGCGGCATACAGCGCGCCGTCGGCGGCCTTGATCAGGTGGCCGATGGTGGTCCGCGCCGACGGCTCCAGGCTGGCCGCGCCGACGCTGACCGTGGTGGTGGCCATCCCGTCGCGTTCCAGGGCGCCGACCTCGATGCGGATTCGTTCGCCAAGCTCGATCGCCTCCGCCAGCGACATCTCGGGCAGGATCAGCGCGAATTCCTCGCCGCCATAGCGCGCCGCGCAGTCGCTGGCCCGCTGGGCGTGGCGGGCGATGCTCCAGGCGATGCCGGACAGCACGAGGTCGCCGGCCTGATGGCCGAACGTATCGTTGAAGGCCTTGAAGTGGTCGGCGTCGATCATCAGCAGCGCCAGCGGCGTCCTGCTGCGCAGCGCGCGCCGCCACTCCTTTTCGAGGATGGCGTCGAAATGGCGGCGGTTGCTGAGGCCGGTGAGGCTGTCGGTCATGGCGAGCCGTGCCATTTGGTCTTCGACGGCCGCGCGTTTGCGCATCTCGCGCGCCAGCACCAGCATGACGCCGCAGGCGATCAGGCCGAGCGCGCCCATCGCGCCGGCGATCCGCAGGGCATCGTGGCGCCACTGGCCGAAGATGGCGTCGGTGGAGCGCCCCACCATCACGATCAGCGGGTGGGTGCCCTCGCGCCAGACATATAGCCGCTGGATCTCGTCATTGGTCGCGTGGCCGACATAGGATCCGGAAAACGAGGCCAGCGCTTTCTGCACGCCGCGCATCCCGCTGACGTCCTTGCCGATCACATCCATGTCGAACGGCGCGCGCACAATCACCACGCCGTCCTGCCGGAGCACGGTGATCATGTCGTCCTGCTCCAGCTGCAGCCGGTCGATCATCTCGTGGAAATAGGAGTAGCGCATGAAGCCGGAGACCACGCCCAGGAAGGTGCCGTCGCGCGCCGCGATGCGCCGGCTCAGCACGATGCCATAGGCGCCGTCGTGCAGCGTCGGCTTCGAGATATAGAGGCCGAACAGCGGATCGCGCTTGTGCACCTTGAAGAATTCGTCGTCGGCGAAATTCTGCGGCTTCGGCTCCAGCGTCGCGGAATCGATGGTGACGTTGCCGGCGGTGTCCATCACCTGGATCGCGCCGAAATGCCGGGCGGTGGCGGCGTGATCGAACAGGATCAGCTGCCGCATCGGCTTGCTGGCTGCGGCGACTTCCGGCAGCATCATGCTGGAAACCACCGCGCGCAGCGACAGGTCGTAGAGCTCGATGTTGCGGGCGATGTCGGCATCGATCGACACCGCGAGATTGCCCAGCGTCTGGTGCGCCAGCTTCTCGTCGCCCTGGCGCATGCTCAGCAGCACGCTGCCGCAGATCGCCGAGAATCCGATCACGATGATTGCCGCCATCGCCAGCAGCCAGCGCGGCGAAATCCGGTAGGGAGACTCGGTGGTGCTGCGGGCAAACATCGGTCTTGGTCGTCCAAATAATTATTTCCAATGGCCGACGCATAGCATCGCTTCGGTAATGATTTGACGGCCAAGCGACAGATATACCGTTTGTTACCGCGTATTTCCGCGACCGGTTAACGCCGGCCTAAAAAGGACGTTAGAGGTTGCTCGGATGACACCCCCGGGCGCGACGGCAGGCCGCGCTGTTCGATGCAGCCATCGCCTTCCACACGCCGCGCGGCAGGGAACTTTTAAGGGTTGCGGGTGCAGATCATGGTCTTTGGGCGAAGACCGGATGAGGGATCTGAACATGAAGCGCGGTTGTCGTTTGCTGCTCGCCACCCTGTTGCTGTCCGCCGGCGCCTCCGCGGCGCGGGCGCAGAGCTTGCCGGCCTATATGGCGCCGATCGCCGGCACCACCACGACGACCGCGGCGGAGATCGCCACCGCCAACACGCTGGCGCTCAACACCGGCATGTTCGAGCTGTACGGCAATGCCGGCAAGATTTTTCAGAAGAACATCCTCGGCAAGCACCCGGTGATCCTCGGCATGTTCTCCGGCGCCGGCGGCCGCTTCACGCTGTTCCGCCCCAACCTGCCGCCGCTCGAGGCGCCCCAGGTGCCGGTGGTCTACCAGCTGCTGAAGTCGGTCGGCCACTCCACCATGGCGCTGGCGCAGGTGGTCGGGCCCTATCTCGACAATCCCCAGGACACATCGTGGCGCGGCGCCATGCTGGCCTATCGCAGCCGCATGCAGTCGGCGCTCGACACCCTCGACGCCACGCCGATGCAGGCGGACTGGCGCGACACCGTGCGCATCATCCTGACCGCCAACCTCGCTTTCATGGACGACGCCGTCGCCAAGGGCGTGGTCTCCTTCGCCAGCCTCGAGGCCTTCGGAAAGAAGCAGGCGCCTGAACTGGCCAAGGTGGTCAGCTGGGCCGCGCAGACCCAGGTCGCGCACTGGATGGAAGTTCTGGCCGGCTGGAAGGCCATGCTCGGCGCCGACTGGGACAAGACCTATGCGGCCTCCAACACCATCTATGTGGCACGGCAGAACAACGTGCTGTTCAGCGTGCTGGCGCAGTTCTTCCCGCCCGAGGCGATCAACGACCGGCTGCTGCTGATCGAGACCATCTCCTTCACCACCACCCAGGCCGAGATGCTGGAATCCCTGACCCGCATCATCGCCGATCGTTCGGTGGGCTCGCTGTTCTTCGGCAACTACCATCTGATGGACTACGAGCTGATGGGAGGCGACGCCCGCCTCGCCATCATCGCGGAAGCCGGCAAGCGCGGCATCAAGGCCAACCTGCCGCCCGCGGTGCCGTTCGGCTCGCATCAGTGGCCGGCGCTGGTCACGGAAGGTCCGGGGCCGGCGTCGATTGCGGATCTGAAGTAGCGCCCCTCCACGACCCGGCGTAGCTCGCCGCGCGAGGCCGTGATAGCCCTGCGTTTCGCTGGCGCAAGGAGACGGGCATGATCGAGGCGGTGATCTGGGATTTCGGCGGGGTGATCACCACCTCGCCATTCGCTGCCTTTGCGCGCTTCGAGGCCGAGCGCGGACTGCCCGCCGACATCATCCGGCGCACCAATGCGGAAAACCATTTCGAGAACGCCTGGGCGCAGTTCGAGCGCGCCGAAGTGGACATCGCCACCTTTGACGCGCTGTTCGCGGCGGAATCGCGGGCCCTGGGCGCCGAGGTGCGCGGCCGCGACGTGCTGCCGCTGTTGTCCGGCGATATCCGGCCCGAGATGGTCGAGGCGCTCCGCCGCGTCAAGGCCAGGTTCAAGACCGGCTGCATCACCAACAACCTGCCGGCCAACGCCATGGGCAGCACCTCCGGCCGCGCGCTCTACGTCGCCGAGGTGATGGTGCTGTTCGATCACGTCATCGAATCCGCCAAGATCGGCCTGCGCAAGCCCGATCCGCGCATCTACCGGATGATGCTTGAGGCGCTGGCGGTCGATCCCCGCCATTGCGTCTATCTCGACGACCTCGGCGTCAACCTGAAGCCCGCGCGCGACATGGGCATGACCACCATCAAGGTGACCGACGCGAAGCAGGCGATCGCGGAGCTGGAAGCGGCGACGGGACTGAAGCTGGGGTGAGGGCTCGTCGCATGAGTGGAGCGCAGCGACCCCCATCGCCCCTCCCGCAGCCGCGCCCACATCGGGATGCCGGATCGGAAGTGATGTCGCAGGCCTCACGCGCTGCGCGATAAAGACGGCGGGATACGCTTCCGCTATTCCGCCCGGCGAAGCTCACGGAGCGAAGCCGGGTGCCGCGAGCCCGGCGGGATATGATATCACCAGCTTCCGCTGCCACCGCGCACGAACATGGCCGGACATCCGATGGACGACAAGTTTCTCAAGCGCCTGCACAAGAAAGCCAAGAAGGGGCTGCGCGGCTGGCCGCTGGCCACCGTCGCCTTTTACGGGCCGGATCTCGGCCGCGCCACCAAGGTCACCGTCGGCATCATGCCGGCCCACGCGGCGCCGGCCACCGCGACGCGCGCGTGGAGCATCATGGACGGCGACATCCGCCGCGACCCCGATGTCGCCGCGGAGATGCTGGATTTCATCGCCGAACACGGCGCGCTGTCGGTGGGCATCGCCGGCGCCATCCTCGGCTGCCCGCACCAGCAGGGCATCGACTACGACGGCGACTGGTGCCCGGACCCCGCCTGCGCCTTCTGGCACGGCCGCGACCGCTGGACCGGCGAACCGGTCGCGTGACGGGCACGGCGTTGCCGTGAGCGCAGGGCGGGGGTGCCGCGCGCACTGTGAAAAGCCAAACGAGCGGCAGGCCATCGCCCGCCGCCCGCTTCACGCACGCACCGATCAGATGATCGACCGATCCACATGCCGCACTTCGCCGGTGCGCGCATCGACGTCGACCTGGATCCACTTGCCGTAGCCGTCGCGGCCCTCGATCTCCCATTCGTCGCCGTCCAGATGGGTGTTCTGCACCGTCACCACGCCGATATCGGCGGCTATCGCCAGCGCATCCTGCAGCGTCAGCGGCCCCAAGGGAACCTGGACCGGAGCCGGCCCCATGGCCGCCCGGGGCGGCGGCGGGCGGACGATGTAATCGGCTGACAGCACCGGCGTCGCCGCGCCGATCGCCAAGGCCGCCACGACGGGCACCATCGCCTTGCGCAAATTGTTCATCAAAATTCTCCTCGATTGAGCCTGCGCCGCCACCGCAGCGCACGCGTTAAGAACCCATCGCGCGGCGCGGCGTTCCCGGGGGAAATGGGGCAATGTTGTGGGAGGAACTGGCTCAAGGGGCGCGATATGTTTCGCCGTTGTTCGGCGCAGGCGCTAATGGCCTCCCTCCCCTTGCGGGGTCTGGCAGACGAATTCGTCCGCTGTCGTCGGCCGAACGACGACGATGCGCAGCATCGTCGGAAGTGGAGGCCGGGGTGGGGGTGCCGCGAGTCCGACGATTTATGATATCATCTATCGCAGCCGAACCCCGGAGCCGCCATGTCCAGACCGGTCATCTTCACCATCTCCGCCGCCTGGGATTCCGAGGCCTCGGTGTGGAGCGGCCATTGCGACGACATCCCCGCCGTCGCCGATGCGCCGACCCTCGACGAACTGCTGGCCAAAATCACCGCGATGGCGCTCGACCTGCTGCCGGACAATCACCCCGGCGTGGCGCCGGAGCAGGTGTTTCTGCAGATCATGGCATTGCGCGAAGCCGAGCCTGCGGTGATCTGAATGGCGCCGGCGTTCGACCGGCTGCTGCGGGAATTGCTGCGCGCTTACGTCTATCCCGACGATCTCGGCGTCAACCTGAAGCCCGCGCGCGATGGGCATGACTACGATCAAGGTGCTCAGCGCAAAGTAGTCGATCGCGGAGCTGGGGGCGGCGACGGGGATGGAGCTGAGGTGAGGGGACTGGGCGGGTGGGCCGTCCGCCGCAGCTCGTAGAGCTAAGAAGGACGGCGTAACCCGTCGCGAAGCGCCCGATGCGGCGAAGAAGGCGGAATGCGCTGCGCCAATCCGCCCCCTGCGGCTACATTTGCCATCGTAGGCCGTTAAGAATCTAAGAGCCGATCCAAGAAGATTGGATTCAGGAGCATTGGGTTGAGCGTGTGAGGCGCCTGAGCATGATGCGGATCATGGCGAGGCGGACGAAGGCTGCGACGGTCCTGGTGTAGCGCTCGAAATCG
>JAQGKA010000539.1 GCA_028290355.1 Tardiphaga sp.
CGCCGAACGCAGCGTCGATGCCACCTGGAAGCGGATCGGCGCACTCCTCGGCAAGTTCTCACCAACAGAATGCGCCAACTACTTCGTCAATTCCGGATATGCGTCAGCGTAGAGTCATCATGCACTAACGCCCCAGCCCCTTCCAGAGATCGACACTTTTTGCGGGGCATTTGCTCGCGCGTTTTTCTTTTCGAGTTTGGTATCGAGCGCCGCAGCGAAGGCGCGCTGCAGGCGCGGGTCGGCGATGCGGGCGAGATGGGCCTGGATGACGGCTGCGCTGGTCGGCAGGGCCGGCTCGGCGATGGCACCGCACAGCTGGAGGCTTGCGTGGGTGAAAAACCGGAACGCGGATGCCCGGACGTTGTCGCGGTTCGCTTTGTCGAGTTCAGTTGCCGCTGCCAGGGCCATGATCCTGTCGCTGGTCTCGAGCGTCACCGCGAAGCGCAGCAGCGACAGCAGCCATGCCCGCAGCGTCACGGCCTCCCTGCTGTTGGGCGTCGGTGTTGCATACGGCGGTGCTGCACGATGTCGATCGGCACCGCGCGCATGGCGCCGTTCCGTTCGTGTGTCGGACACACCGATGTCGGCGCGTGGTGTGGATGTATGAATGGTGTGACCCCTGCGGAGCAGGGGTGATCACACAGGCTCACATAGGAATGCGAGGGCGGCCCGGTGGCGATCGCATAGTCGCCGCATAGGAATTGCGGCCGAGCCGCTGCTGAGCCGCCCGCTGCTATTGGCCTTCGATCACATACACCCGCGACGTCGACGCCTGATTCCGGATCTTCAGGATCTCTGTGTAGGCTTCGGAATCGCGCCATGCCTTGGCGTTCTCGAGGCTCGGAAATTCCAGCAGCACCACGCGCGGGCTGGGGATTTCGCCGGCGATAGCTTCGGGCGTGCCGCGCGCCAGAAACACGCCGCCGAACGGCAGCAGGGTCTGCGGCATCTGATCGACATAGGTCTTGTACAAAGCCGGGTTGCTGATGGTGATTTCGTTGACGACGTAGGCCTTCATGCGATGTCCCTTGGTGAGCCGGCACTTGGGTCTGCGGCGCGCGCCTTGTCAACGCCGGCTGCGTCGTGTGGCGACCGCGGAACCAGACCGGCCGCGCGCCGTTGGATTCCGAACGAGCAGGGGAGGCGACCATGATCAACCAAGGATTTACCGACAGCGTCAGCGATACCGGTATTGCCTTGATGTGCGACATCGCGCGCGCCTCAGGGCTGGATCTCAACGCCGACAAGCAGGCGGTGCTGAAGCGGCTGATCGCCGACGGCTTTGTGGAAATCTCGAAATCGGCCAGGCCCACCGAAGGCACGAAATTCGCGATCACTCGAAAGGGGCAACGACTGCTGGACGATCGCGGCGTCGGCGCCAATGAGTCCTGACAAGGCGGAGCGCCCGAAAGGAAGCCGCAGTTAGCTGGCCGTCCTATCCACAGAACGATCCAGTAACGAGAGAAGCCACCAACTGAGGCGGCCTTACTTTTCTCCCGTAATGCTTCGGACGACCGCTTCCGCAAGGCGGCTTACAAGGTTTTTCGACGGGCCGGTCTCGTTTTTCAAATCTTCGAGCGACTGCTTCGATTCGTCGTCCCGTTCAAATTGATCGAGACAAGAGTGCTTCCTTTCCATGTTAGGCTCTTTTTCCATGCTGCATCCCTCATTGGCGAAGGCCCTAACTGGGTGGCCTGAGCTCTCCCAAAAGCCAACCGAGAGCGGGAGATTCACTGGGTTCAGTCCTCACCAGGACTCTTTCAACATGGTTGCATTTACCGCACACAAACAAACGTAAGTCGAAAGCCGGGCGAGCCGCCGTGATGCGGCAAAGCTTCATTTGCGAATGACACTTGGGGCACGGAGGTTGCGGAAGGAATGTTAAGTCGGGCAACGGTGGCAGTGCTGACATAGCGCTTCCCTCGAATAGGCGGGAGCACAAGGACTCTCAGTCACCGGCAGTGCCTGGTCGCGGGCGGTGATGGGGCCAGCTTGGTCTTGCGAGCTCGGCCTCGCTGTTCATTATTGACCGGCATCCGACATTGAATAGAACTAGGTTAAATTCTGTCTTTCAGTGGTCGCCGGAATTTTTCGACAAGTTTATTGGCCTCGTTTCTGGAAGATTTCGCAGGACAGTTTCCGAAAGCCGCACGACCAGTTCTTTTAAAACGCTATTTTCCTTTTCGAGAGCTTCGAGCTTCATTCGCACCTCGTCATTTAAGCCCTGGGGCCAGAGCGTTGGATTACTTGGTTCGGTAATCATCGTCCTTCCTCCTCAAAGTAACGCAACCCTCCTTGGCGTGCGCTGGCTTCATGCTCGCGGGCTTTCCCGCACCGGTACACCGATAGGCTCTCTCTCTCTCTCTCTCTCTCTCTCTCTCTCTCTCTCTCTCTCTCTCTCTCTGGTACTCGCTCGCTGGAATGCGCAGGCTACATCACCGGCGGTGATCGCAACATTCTCCGCGCTGATAGTGCCATAGGCGAAGCAGCGATGAATGATGAATTAAGCATGCTCTTTTCATTGCTATTATGCTGTTCAATTTTGCACGCTTCCGAGGTATGCGAATGTCCATGCCTACATTGCTGAACTGCCGATGTTTTCAAGAAAGCCACCGATCTTAAGTACTCTGACACCGTATTCTGTGGTCAGCTATGAACCCGGCTGTCATCAACGGATCAGGCTCGCGCAAGCTTAGCGCCCTACTTTTTCGCTTGATCGCGTAGGCCGAGCTTTCTGACATGGACTACGATCGCCGCGACTGGGTCGGTAACCGTGGTAGCCTGCTCGTAAGGTCGGTCCGACCTCGATGATGTGACGGCAAGGCACGGCATGCTATTGCCGATCGTCCGCGCCATCTGGCCGCGTCGTCTCAAAGGGCAACGCTTCCGTACGGCAGCGCTTGCCTTGCCAATCCGTCCGCGTTCACTCACACTTTTGCCTGTTCGCATCACAGGGGGTGTCATGATCGCGCGATCCGGGATTTGCCAATTCGGTTTGATGCTCGTGACGACGATCGTCGTCTCGACGCTGTCCACCGCCAGCCACGCCTACACCGCCGATCAGGAGCAATTGTGTACCAATGACGCGTTCCGGCTGTGCAGTTCGGCGATTCCCGACGTCGATCGCGTCACCGCCTGCATGATCCAGAACCGGGCTCAGCTCAGCCCGGGCTGCCGGCAGTTTTTTCGCGAACCGGCGGCGGAGCTGACGCCGGCGCGGGCGCGCAAGCCGCAGAGCATCAAGCCGCGCAAGGTGAAGAAGCCGCGCCGCGCGAGTTGACCACAGCACGCGACAAACTGACACGTTGGCCGCGGCGGTATGAAGCAACATCTCCTGACGGCAGGAGCGCCATTTGAATACCGACGACAGCATCGACTACAAGGCCGAGATCGACCGTCATTTTGCGTGGTTCGAGACCAAGCTGCCGCCAGGGCCGGCCAAATTCGTCGGCTGGCTGCGCAAGCCGTCGTCGAAGCTGGTGCGGATTCCGCTGGCGCTGTTGTTGGTGCTGGGCGGAATTTTCAGCATTCTGCCGATACTCGGGCTCTGGATGCTGCCGTTGGGACTGATTCTGATAGCTCAGGATATTCCGTTGCTCGAAAAGCCCGTCGCGCAATTTCTCGGCTGGCTCGAACGCAAATGGAGCGAGCGGCAGAGTGCCAAGGAAGCTGCGAAAGAACGCGTCAAGAACATCGACCGCGGGAATTGATACCAGGTGACGAAAATGTGTCCGCAAACGTACCGCAATGACTCATTTTTAGTCTGTTGCGATGCACTGTGTGACTCAAAAGCCAACCTCACAAATAAATCAGGCACATATCCTTGAATTGCGTGAAAATTTACCTTTCACGAATCAGCGCGCTGATTCATTTTCGCCTCCTGGGGTCAATCTGGAGGCCGAACATATGAACGTTATTGTTTTCGCATCGCGTAAAGGTGGCTCGGGAAAGAGTACCTTGGCTGCACACCTCGCTGCTCAGGTCCACAAATCATCCAAGCCATGCCTGCTGATCGATGCCGATCCGCAGGGCTCGCTGACGCTTTGGCACAAGCTGCGCGGAACGAATGAGCCGCCGCTGAAAATCGCCAATCGTTCGGTTTCGGAAATCGTCAACGCCGCCAAGCGCGACGGAATCGAATGGGTGTTCATCGATACGCCGCCGAACACCTCCGCGGTCGTCGATGACGCCATCAAGAACGCCACCATGGTGATCATTCCGGCGCGTCCCGGCGTGTTCGACGTCAACGCGGTTCAGGACACCATCCAGAGCTGCCGCGCCGCCCGCAAGCCTTACGCTGTGGTCATCAATGGCGCACCGGCCCGCAGGGACGACGTCGAAAGCCGCATCGTCACCATCGCCCGCGAGGCGCTCGCCAAGTTCAAGGCGCCGGTGTGGTCGGGTCAGATCACCAACCGCGCCGATCTCCTGCTCGCGCTCGGCCAGGGTGAAGGCGCCCGCGAATATGCCGCAGAAGGCCGCGCCGCAGGCGAAATAGGCAAGCTGTGGGCCGCGATCGAACGTTCGATCAAGGCCATTCGCGGCACGGTCTCGGCGACTGGCGCGATGCACAAGCAGGCGGCGTAACAGCCGCTCTGTTCTGATCCCAAAAAGACGCGCGAGGTTTCGCGCGTCTTTTGCCGTGCGTGCTTGATTGGCTTACGCGGACCTTGCGCTCGGCATCGCGGTGTGGCGCTGTTGCGGCACTTCGCTTTCGGTGAGGTGGCGGAAACTGCCGATCGCGGCCGGGCGTCCGAGCAGATAGCCCTGCACCTCGTCGCAGTTTTCATCGAGCAGGAATTGCAACTCGGCTTCGGTCTCGACGCCTTCGGCGAGCACCGGCAGGCCCAGCCCGCGGCCGAGGCCGACCACGGCGCGGACGATAGCGGCGGCCTGGCTGTTGGTGTTGACCGACCTGATGAACGAGCCGTCGATCTTGATCTTGTCGAATGGAAACGCGCGCAGGTTCGACAGCGACGAATAGCCGGTGCCGAAATCGTCCATGGCGATATGGACGCCGAGCGCCTTCACCCGGCGCAGCGTCGACAGCGCGCGGTTGAAATCCTTGATCAGCGCTGTCTCGGTGATTTCCAGCTCGAGACGATGCGCTGGCAGGTCGGTCTCCAGCAGGATCTCGTGCACCATCGATACGAAGCTGTCGTGGTAGATCTGCACGGCGGAGACGTTGACGGCGATGGTCAGCGGCTGCTTCCAGCTCGCGGCTTCCCGGCAGGCGGTGCGCAGCACCCATTCGCCGATATCGAGAATGGCGCCGGTTTCCTCGGCAACGGGAATGAAGATATCGGGTGGCACGTTGCCCCGCACCGGATGCGCCCAGCGCAGCAGCGCCTCGAAGCCGATCACCGAGCCGCGCGTCATCGCCTCCTGCGGCTGGTAGACGAGGCTCATCTGGTTGCCGGCGATGGCATGGCGCAGATCCTGTTCGAGCAGCCGACGGTCGCGCACGGCGTCGCCCATGCTTGATTCGAAGAAACGCCAGGTGGCACGGCCTTCGACCTTGGCCCGGTACAGCGCGGTATCGGCACAGGCGAGCAACGCTTCGCGCTCCGCCGAGTCGTCGGGATACAGCGCGATGCCGATGCTGGTGGTGACACCACCCAGCTCCAGCGCGCCGTCCTTGGCGCTCAGTGCTTCCAGAATCCTGTCGGCGAGCTCGCTGGCATCCGCCGGGCTTGCGAGATTCGGCGCCAGGATGGCGAATTCGTCGCCGCCGAGCCGCGCCATCATCTGGCCCTCGCCGAGCAGCGCGCCGATACGCGACGTGACTGTCTTGAGCACCTTGTCGCCGGCAGCGTGACCGAACAGGTCGTTGACCTGCTTGAATTGGTCGAGGTCCAGCGCCAGCACCGCGAAGGGGGCGCCCTGGGGGAGCGTGGCGATCTCTTGCTCGATGCGGTCGTGGAACGTGCCGCGATTGGGCAGTGTCGTCAGCGGATCGTAGTGGGCGAGATAGCGGATGTGCTGTTCGGCTTCTTTGCGCGCGCGGAGGTCGCGCACGGCGATCACCTGATGCGGCCGTCCCGCGAAATCGATGTTGCGCAGGATCAGCTCGACCGGGATGGTCGTTCCATCGGGTTGCCGCAGAGTAGCTTCGACGGACTGGTTGGGCTGCGCCAGCATCTGCGCGCGCGATGCGTCGTCCGGGAAGCAGTCAGCGAGCTTGACGCCGGCAAAGGCCTCGGCCGACGAGCCTGCCAGCTCGGCAAAGCTGGTGTTGACGGTGACGATGACGTCGTCGTCGCAGACCAGCAGGCCTTCGACCGCGGCATTGGCGAGGCCAACCATGCGGTCAGCCTCGAGTGCCGAGCGGCGGCGGTCGTGGATGTCGATGATGGTCCCGGCCACGGCCAGGCCGATGATGGCGAAGCTGATCAGCGAAACGCCGAGCGCGAGCCATCCGGCGGGAATGCTGAGTTCAGAAATTGCGATGGAGGAATCGGGGATGATCGTCACCGCGCTCATGCCGGTGAAATGATGCAGGCAGATCGCCAGCGTCAACAGCACGGCGCCGCCGATCTTCCAGCGCAGCTGCGTGCCGTGCAGGCCGATCGGGAGGGCAATTGCTGCGAATATTGCGCCGAACGCGACCGATGCGGCGACAAAGCTTGGATCCCAGCTGATGGTGCCCTTGAGATCGAAGGCGGCCATCCCGGTGAAATGCATCGCGGCGATAGCCATCGCGACGACGGAACCGCCGAGGAATGGCCCAGCGCGAAAATTCGGAATCAGCGCCACCGCGAGGCCAGCGCCGGTCAACAGGATCGCCACGATCAGCGACAGGATGGTGAGAACGACATTGTAGCCGGTGGCAACGCCCGGCGAGAAAGCCAGCATCG
>JAQGKA010000552.1 GCA_028290355.1 Tardiphaga sp.
CAGACGCTGCGGCCGCAGGTGCTGCATCTCGGCGACGCGCTGTCCGACCTCACCATGCTGTTGCGCCGGCTGATCGGCGAGAAGGTCAAGCTCGACCTGGTGCATGGCCGCGATCTCTGGCCGGTGAAGGTCGACGTCTCGCAATTCGAACAGGTGATCGTCAATCTCGCGGTGAATGCGCGCGACGCCATGGCCGATGGCGGCACGCTGACGGTGCGCACCGTCAACGTCCCGACGCTGGAAGCCGAGCGATTATCCTACAAGGGCATGCCGCCCGCGGATTATGTGCGGATCGACGTCAGCGACACCGGCACCGGCATTCCCGCCGAGATCGTCGAAAAGATCTTCGAGCCGTTCTTCTCCACCAAGGAAGTCGGCAAGGGCACCGGCCTCGGACTCTCGACGGTTTACGGCATCGTCAAGCAGACCGGCGGTTTCATCTATGTCGACTCGGAAGAGGGCAAAGGCACCACGTTCCGCATTTTCCTGCCGCGGCATCATCAGGAAAAGGAAGTTCTGCCGGATCCCGCCATTGCTATCGCCGCTGCCAAGGAAGCCGCTGCCGAAGCCAAGCCGCGCGCCGCCGATCTGACAGGGCAGGGCACCATCCTGCTGGTGGAGGACGAGGAAGGCCTGCGTTCGCTGAACGCGCGCGGACTGCGCTCGCGCGGCTACAGCGTCATCGAGGCCTCGAACGGCATCGAGGCGATGGAAGCGTTGGAAGAGAAAAATGGCGAAGTCGATCTCGTGGTTTCCGACGTGGTGATGCCGGAGATGGACGGGCCGACGCTGCTGAAGGAAATGCGCGCGCGCAATCCCAATCTCAAGATCATCTTCGTCTCCGGCTACGCCGAAGAAGCCTTTGAGAAGAGCCTGCCGGAGAATGAGCAGTTTGCCTTCCTGGCCAAGCCGTTTGCACTCAGCGCGCTGATCGCCAAAGTGAAGGAAACCATGGCGCCGTCGTGACGGCGTCGTACTTCGCGCTGCAACAATCAAGCCGCCAATAAGCGA
Organism: Tardiphaga sp.; assembly: GCA_028290355.1. Lineage (GTDB taxonomy): Bacteria > Pseudomonadota > Alphaproteobacteria > Rhizobiales > Xanthobacteraceae > Tardiphaga. The sequence goes on from JAQGKA010000552.1 coordinate 1,012, forward strand.
AGTGACGCAGGGCCGCGACCGAGGGCCGCAGCCTTTATTCGCGATGAGTGCTTCCTTTTTAAGCTGACGTGTCCATCTTAACAAAGCTTCCCCCTGCCGGGGATTGAGGGAATAGCCATGAATTTCACGCAGCGTACGCGCGGCCTCCTTAAGATGATGGCCGTCGTCCTATCGGTTGCGATGCCGTTGATGCTCGCGCTCTCGTCGGCCGACGCCCGCGTCGGCGGCGGCGGCAGCTCGGGCTCGCGCGGCACACGCACCTTCTCCGCACCGCCCAGCACCTCGACGGCGCCGAGCGCGGCGCAGCCGTTCAACCGCACCATGGCCCAGCCGGGCAGCCCCGGAATGGGCGCTGCGGCCGGCGCTGGCGCCGCCAAGGGCGGCTTCTTCAACCGGCCCGGCATGGGCATGCTCGGCGGTCTCGCCGCCGGCTTCCTCGGCGCTGGATTGCTCGGCATGCTGTTCGGCGGCGGCATGTTCAGCGGCCTCGGCGGATTGTCGTCGATCTTCGGCCTGATCCTGCAGGTCGGCCTGATCATCATCGTCGTCCGCCTGGCGATGTCGTGGTGGCAGCGTCGCCACGCGGCCGCCCCGGCCTATGCCGGCCCGACACCCGGACCTGCCGTCGGCCCGGGCGCACAGACCAGCTTCCGCACTGGAACCGGTTTCGGTCTGGGATCCGGCACCGCGCCGCTCGAAATCGGCCCCAGCGACTATGAGGCGTTCGAGCGTCTGCTGAGCGACGTCCAGGCCGCATGGTCGAACGAGGACGTGGCCAAGCTGCATACCCTGGCGACCCCGGAAATGGTGTCGTACTTCACCAAGGACCTTGAAGAGAACAAGGCGAAGAACGACGTCAACAAGGTCTCCGACGTCAAGCTGCTGCAGGGCGATCTGGCGGAAGCCTGGCGCGAAGGCGACACCGACTACGCCAGCGTGGCGATGCGCTTCTCGCTGGTCGACAAGACGCTCGAGCGCGGCACGAACCGCCTGGTTGCGGGCAGCGAGACGCCGATCGAAGCCACCGAAGTCTGGACCTTCGTGCGGCCCCGCGGCGCCAGCTGGGAGCTGTCGGCGATCCAGCAGACCTGAGCATCTGCGAAATGAATTGATACGAGGCGTCGCGGTTGTTCCGCGGCGCCTTTTTCTTTGCATGGATTCAAATTTGGTTCCGGTCGATGCCCGGAATAATGCGCGCCGCACCGTGTTGGTCTGTTGCGGTCCCGCGATCTCTAGCGGTTCATGAAAATCAATTGGAGGATTCGATGCCCAGCATGTTCATAACGATCTCGCGCCTTGGCATGTGTGCCGGCGCCATGGCTGTCACGCTCGCCGCCACTCAACCCGCTTCCGCGCAGAGTGCAGACACCAGCTTTTTCGTCACCAGTGTAGGCATCGGCAATGGCGGCAATCTCGGTGGCCTCGCCGGTGCCGATAATCAGTGCCAGACACTGGCGCAGGCTTCGGGCGCCGGCGCAAAGACCTGGCGCGCTTATCTCTCGACCCAGGCCGCCGACGGCAAACCGGCGATCAACGCGCGCGACCGCATCGGCGCCGGGCCGTGGAAGAATTCAAAGGGCGTTGTTGTCGCCAAGGATGTCGCCGAACTGCACGGCGCCAACAATCTCTCCAAGCAGACCGCGCTTAGCGAAAAGGGCGAAGTCATCAACGGCCGCGGTGACACGCCGAACCGCCACGACGTGCTGACGGGTTCGCAGGCCGACGGTACCGCCTTCGCCGGCAGCGACGACCGCACCTGCAAGAACTGGACGAGCAGCACCCAGGGCGCGGCAATGCTCGGTCATGCCGACCGCACCGGCGTCGACGAAGCGCCGCCGTCCAAATCCTGGAACAGTTCGCACCCCTCGCGCGGCCCCGACGGCGGCTGCTCGCAGGCCGACCTGAAGAGCACCGGCGGCGACGGATTGCTGTACTGCTTCGCGGCGAACTAGCGCTGCATGCCCCGGATGCTGCGGGCGCCGCCTGATGATGCAAAGCATCGTTTGGGCGGCGTGGTGCGCTGCTGTTCGGTCTTCCGGAACATGACACGCTCCAGCGCATCGCGGCGAACGAAAAGCACGTTATACCGTTAGCGGTGTCACGCTGTCCGGGATGAGGTTCCGATGCGCTACGAGCTGTATTACTGGCCGACGATTCAGGGCCGCGGCGAGTATGTCCGGCTGGCGCTGGAAGACGCCGGTGCCGACTATGCCGATGTGGCGCGCGGCAAGGGCGGCACGGCGGCGATGATGAAGATG
>JAQGKA010000579.1 GCA_028290355.1 Tardiphaga sp.
AAGGACGCGATCATGAGCATTGAACAATTCATCGAAAACGAAGTGAAGACCAACGACGTGGTGCTGTTCATGAAGGGCACGCCGCAGTTTCCGCAGTGCGGCTTCTCGGGCCAGGTGGTGCAGATTCTCGATCACGTAGGCGTCGGCTATAAGGGCCTGAACGTGCTCGAATCGGCTGATCTGCGCGACGGCATCAAGACCTATTCGAACTGGCCGACCATTCCCCAGCTCTACGTCAAGGGCGAGTTCGTCGGCGGCTGCGACATCATCCGCGAGATGTTCCAGGCTGGCGAGCTGCAGCAGCTGCTGGCCGACAAGGGCGTCATTGCGGCGCCGGCGACCGCCTGATTTCGGCGACCCGTCAGATCGGCACGGCGACGCTGGACGTCGTTGTGGCCGACATCACGACGCTTGGCGTTGACGCCATCGTCAACGCCGCCAATTCATCGCTGCTCGGCGGCGGTGGCGTGGACGGCGCGATTCACCGCGCTGCGGGGCCTGAGTTGCTTGCCGAGTGCCGTGCCCTGAATGGTTGTGCCACCGGCGACGCCAAGATTACCAAGGGTTACAAATTACCGGCCAAATATGTGATCCATGCCGTCGGGCCGGTCTGGCACGGCGGCCGGGCCGGCGAGGACGAGGCGCTGGCCTCCTGCTACCGCCGCGCGATGGCCCTGTGCCAGACCCATGGCCTCGCCTCGATCGCCTTTCCGGCCATTTCCACCGGCGTCTACCGGTTTCCCGCCGAGCGCGCCGCAAAGATTGCGGTTGAGGCTGTGATCGCCTCTCTTGCCGCGGCACCCGTCGTTACCTCCGTCACTTTCTGCTGCTTCTCCGAACCGAGCGCGCAATTGCACGCTCAAGCGCTCGCCGATGCGACGCCCCTTGTATGAGGCCATGCCGCCGCTAGACTTCGCCTGATCCGACGGAAGGAACGGCGATGAATCGACGACATGCGATGCGCGCTCTTCTGTGTGGCGCGCTGCTTGTCGCCGCATCGGTTGTCACCGTGCCCGTCGCGGCACAGCCGTTTGCCTCCGAGGGCACCTTCGACATTCCCGCCGGCGCGCATTTCTCTCAGGCAAAGCTGGCGAGGATCGGCGATTTTTTCCGCAAGGAAATCGCCGACGGCAAGATTCCGGGCGCGATCGTGCTGATCCAGCAGCACGGCAAGCCGGTCTACAAGGAATTCTTCGGCGTCCGCGATCCCGACACCAACCAGCCGATGACCGACGACACGATTTTCCGGCTGCTTTCGATGACCAAGCCGATCACGTCGTTCGCCGCGATGATGCTGATCGACGAGGGCCAGCTGAAGCTCGACGATCCCGTCTCGAAATACATTCCATCCTTTGCCAAGGCCAAGGTCGGCGTCGAAAAGAAACTCGACAATGATCAGAAGGCGCTGGAGATCGTTCCTCCCGATCGTCCGGTCACGATCCGCGATCTGCTGCTGCATACGTCAGGAATCACCTACGGATTCTACGGCGACAGCCTGGTCCGGCGGGCTTACGGCAACGCCGATATCTACAGTGGCGATTTCGACAACGCCGAATTCGCGGACCGTATCGCACAGCTGCCGCTCGAACATCAGCCCGGCACCATGTGGGACTACGGCCATTCGACGGATGTTCTGGGCAGGGTTGTCGAAGTCGTCTCAGGCAAATCGCTGCTAGGGTTCGAAGAGCAGAAATTTCTCGGTCCGCTGGGCATGAAGGATACCGGCTTCTTCGTCACCGATGAGGCAAAAGCCGTGATGCTTGCAAAGCCCATGGCGTGGGATCGCGATTTCAGAACCGGTCGGCAGGGCCGCCCTGACACGTACCGCAAATGGGAATCCGGCAGCGGCGGCATGGTCTCGACGCTGGCGGACTACACGAAATTTGCACAGATGCTGCTGAACGGCGGCGAGTTCGATGGCAAGCGCTATCTCAGCCCGGCCGCGTTCAAGGACATGACCACCGACCATATCGGCAAGGAGTCCGGCGTCGGGCGCGACTACCTGTATTTTCCGGGTGATGGCTTCGGCTTCGGTTATGGCTTTGCCGTGCGCACCGATCCCGGCAATGCCAAGCCGCCACCGCCGGGTTCGCTCGGCGAATTGAAATGGGACGGCGCCAGCGGTTGCTATTTCATCATCGATCCCAAGCAGGATTTCTTTTTCATCTTGCTGGAGCAGACCCCGTCGGAACGGCAGCGCATCCAGAGGTCGTTGAAGTTGCTGGTCTATGAAGCACTGGAGAACTGAGCGCTTCGCAGTGACGCTGGTTGCGCTGCTGCTCGGCAGCGTCGCCTTCGTGCAATTGTCGGTCGCCCGTGCCGAAGCGCCGCCGCAGGCCGCGCGCACGCTGTCACCGCAAAAACTGGTCGGCATCGGCGATTATTTCAAAAACGAAATTGCGACCGGGAAAATCCCCGGCGCCGTCGTGCTGGTGCAACAGCACGGCAGGCCGGTGTATTTCGAAACCTTCGGCAAACGCGACGTCGCCAATCCGATGACCAGGGACACTATCTTCCGGCTGTATTCGATGTCGAAGCCGATCACATCGGTGGCTGCGATGATGCTGGTCGAGGACGGCAAACTGAAGCTCGACGATCCTGTCGCCAGATACATTCCGGCCTTTGCCGACGCCAAGGTCGGTGTCGATGTGAAGGCTGGCGACGAGCACGCGACGTTTGGGCTCGCCCCGCTGCGCCGTCCGGTCACCATCGAGGATCTGTTGCGGCACACCTCGGGCATCACCTATGGTTTCTACGGCGATGATCCCGCCCGGAAGCGATACGCGCGGCTCGGCCTGTTCGACGGCGATGTCGACAATGCCGAACTGGCCGATCGCATCGCGCATCTTCCGCTCGCCGAGCAGCCCGGCACGTTATGGGATTACGGCCATTCCACCGACGTCCTCGGCCGCGTCATCGAGGTCGCATCGGGACAGACGCTGTACCAGTTCGAGAAGAGCAGGCTGTTCGATCCGCTGGGGATGATCGACACGTCGTTCTACATCACCGATGAAGCCAAGCGGTCGCGGATCGCCGAACCGCTGCCGGGCGATCGCATGGTCGGGCCTGTCATCGGCATGCATGATCCCTTGCACGTCAGGCGCTGGGAAGCCGGCGGCTCCGGTCTGGTGGGCACCATCGCGGACTATGCGCGCTTCGCGCAGATGCTGCTGAACGGCGGCACCTTCGAGGGGCGGCGCTATCTCAGCGCGGCCACCGTGGCGCTGATGACCGCGGACCATGTCGGGCCAAACAGCGGCGTGAAGCGCGACTACTATTACTTCCCGGGCGACGGCAGCGGCTTCGGCCTCGGCTTTGCCGTGCGCACCAAAGAGCTGGCGAGCGAACCCGGTCCGATCGGCGAATATCGCTGGGACGGCGTCGCCGGAACGTTTTTCTGGATCGATCCGAATGACGACATGTTCGTGATCGTGATGACCCAGTCGCCGTCGCAGCGGGTGCAGCTCGAGGGCGATGTGCGGAAGATGGTGTATCAGGCGTTTGAGTAAACGCTGTCATTCCCCGACACGCCAATTGGCGTGTCTGAGGATGCACCAGGCGGCGCAGCCGGCTGATGCAGACCCGGAATCCCGAGCTGTTCAGCGACAGTTTCAACTATCTCTGGATTCCGGGTTCGCTCGCAGCTAGCGCTGCTCTCGCCCCGGAATGACAGTGCCACGAAAAAGGCCCCGGACAATCCGGGGCCTTGATCTCGTCAGCGCTGCTAAAGCTTAGCGCGAATAGAATTCGACGATCAGATGCGGTTCCATCTGCACGGCGAACGGCACGTCCGACAGCACGGGAATGCGGATGAACTTGGCGGTCATCTTGCCGTGATCGGTTTCGACGTAGTCCGGGGTGTCGCGTTCGCCGAGCGTCGAGGCTTCGAGCACGAAAGCGAGCTGCTTGGAGGATTCCTTGATCTCGACGACGTCGCCGACCTTCACCTTGTAGCTGGCGATGTTGACGCGCTTGCCGTTCACTTTGATGTGGCCGTGGTTGATGAACTGGCGCGCGGCGAACATGGTGGCAACGAACTTGGCGCGATACACCACGGTGTCGAGGCGGCGCTCGAGCAGGCCGATCAGGTTTTCACCGGTGTCGCCCTTCATGCGACCGGCTTCCACGTAGATGGAGTGGAACTGGCGCTCGGAAATGTTGGCGTAGTAGCCCTTCAGCTTCTGCTTGGCGCGCAGCTGCACGCCGAAGTCGGAAAGCTTGCCCTTGCGGCGCTGGCCATGCTGGCCGGGGCCGTATTCGCGCTTGTTGACCGGAGACTTGGGACGACCCCAAATGTTCTGGCCCATACGGCGGTCGATTTTGTATTTAGCTTCACTGCGCTTGGTCATCGCGTCCTCGATGGTGAGATATGATGTGAGGAGACGCGCCCTCCTGTGCACCGGGAACTTCCCGGAGCCGACAGGCCCATTCCCAAGCAGGGAGGAGGACCACGGGTCGCGAAACGCAACGCGGGCCGAAAACGGCCCGCGAGCAGGCGGTTTCTAGGAAGAACGGCCGGGGATGTCAATTGAAAGACAGGTTTTTCGCCTTAGGGCGGTATCTCCGGCCGATTTGGACGGAAATCCGGGCTTTTCGGGGACCGTCTAGCGCTTGATGCCCGCAAAACTTGCGGCGATTCCGCGCTGGAACAGCGACCAGTCGAATCCCAGCGCCAGCAGCACGTAGCCGCGTTCGATCATCTGGTTGGCCTGTTCCGCCGTCCGGGCGGCGCCGCCGATCGGCACGCCGCTTTTCAGGATGCCGGCTTCGGCGCGGGCGACCAGCGCCAGCACTTCGGGATCGTCGAGAAGTCCGCGTTTGCCGATGGACGTGGCGAGATCGCCGACCCCGATCACGGCGATGTCGATGCCATCGGTCGCCATGATCTCGTCGATGCGTTCGACCGCGTCGACGTGCTCGATGGTGATCATGCAGATCATGTCGCCATCGGCGGTGGCCATGTAGTCGGCCATCGACACGCCCCAGCGGAACGGAGCATGGAATGGTCCCCACAGCCGCTCGCCTGATGGCGGATAGCGCACGCTGCGCACGGCCTTTTCGGCATCCTGCCGGCTGCAGATCATCGGAAAATTGATCCCCAGCGCGCCGATATCCATCGGCGCCTTGGCGAGCCAGGGTTCATTGGCCGCGATCCGCACCAGCGGCACGCAGGGCGTCCCCGACGTGGCCATGATCATGCCATGGGCCATGCCGAGATCGATCGGGCCATGTTCGAGATCGACGATGATCCAGTCCAGCCCGGACTGCGCCATGATCTGCACGGTCTGGATGCTGGGAATCGTCGCGATGGCGCCGAATGTCGGGCGCCCCTCGCGCCACTGCTGCTTGAGACGGTTGAGTGGCGCGGGAGGTGTCATGCGTTGCTATGCGTCCTATTTGGCGGGCTCGGCGAGCGGCTTGCCCTTGGTGACGATGTAGACGCCGAGCACCTTCAGCGGCTTGTCGCCGGAGGTCTTGGCGTCATGCACGGCGCCTGGTGGAATTTGATAGGATTCGCCGGCCTTCACCTTCAGCGGCGGCTTGCCGTCGATCACCAGTTCGAGTTCGCCCTCGAGTACATAGCCGGTCTCGGCGCCGGGATGGGTGTGGCGGCCGGACGCGCCGCCGGTGGGGATTTCGGCGATGGCGGTGATGGTGTCGTAACCATCCGGAAATTCCACCTTCTGCAGCGGCGTGCGCTTGATGCCGGCCTGCTGCGCGATGGCCACGCCGGCGCCGGCGATGGCAACGATGGTCAATCCAAGTACTAGTTTGCCAAGTATCAGTTTTCTGATCATGCTTTTTCTCCCTAGGGCAGGGAGACTAGCAGCGCGATCGGTAATGTCGAGGAGCCCGTGCTTACGCCGGGACGCGGCCGCCGAAGAACGGCATCAGCGCCTCGGCCAGTGCGTGGCGCCGCCCGGAAGTGAACAGCATCTCGGCGCCGCCGTCGTCAGCCAGAAGGCTGGCCCGGCCGAGCAGATCGACGACCCGCCGCGCGATGGCCGGCGCCGGATCGATCCATGTCACGGGCCAGGGCGCGAGTTTCACCAACCGGTCCAGCAGCAGCGGATAGTGCGTGCAGGCCAGCACCACAGCATCCGTGCGCAGCGCGCCCCCGTCGAGAGCCGGAACGAAGCAGGGGGCGATCTCGTCGAGAATATCGTCGTCGCTGATGATCTCGCCGCCCAGGGCGGCTTCCGCCAGCGAGGCGAGGTTGGGCGAGCCGACCAGCGTCACCGTGCAGCTCTGCGCATGATCCCGGATCAGCGCCTGGGTGTATTCGCGTTTGACGGTGGCCTTGGTGCCGAGCACCGAGACGCGCTTGGTCTTTGACGCCGCGCAGGCCGGCTTGATCGCCGGGACGGTGCCGACCAACGGCACGGAGTAGGCCGCTCGCAGATGCGCCATCACGGAAACGGACATGGTGTTGCAGGCGATCACCACGAGGTCGGGCGCATGCGCGGCGATCATGTCGCCCATCAGCGGCACCACGCGATCGACGATCTCGTCCTCGCTGTGGTGGCCATACGGAAAAAACACGTCGTCGGCGACATAGACATAGCGCGCGTCGGGACGTGCCCGGACGATCTCGCGCAGCACGGTGAGACCGCCGAGGCCGGAATCGAACACGAGAATGGTGGGACCCACTGACACGCCGCGATCATACCCGAAATCGGGTTACTGCGAAGTTGCCACGGCCATGCCGCCGTTCCGCGGGCAAACCCGGCAGTTTGGAGCTATTCCAGCCTGATTCAGGGCTTTCCGAGGCCGTGATTGCTTGTCCGGGCGCGGATCCCATGGCCTTTGATGGTCTTTAGACCCGTTTGAAAGCGACCTCCGCCGATGCTTCGCAATACCACCTCCAGCTGGGGCAGCCCGTCCCGCGCGCTTCACTGGATCCTCGGCCTCGCCATCATCGGCATGCTCGCCTACGGCTGGTGGATGAACCACATGGTGGCGCGGCCGGATCGTTTTTTCCATCGCTCGATCCACGCCGATATCGGCTACGTCATCCTGCTGGTGATGGCGATCCGGCTGATCTGGCGGGCCATCAATCCGGTGCCGGCGCCGCCGGCGAACGCGACGCTGTGGGAGCGCGTCATCGCCCGCGGCAATCACTGGGCGCTGTACGTCATCACCATGCTGGTCGCTGTGCTGGGCTGGGCGCATTCCGGCGCCCACAAGCCGGACTATGCCAGCTGGTTCGGCCTGTTCCGGGTGCCGCAGTTCACCTCCACCGACAAGGCCAACGCCGATCTCTACGAGGACTGGCACATCTACATGGCCTATGTGCTGATCGCGCTGGTG
>JAQGKA010000620.1 GCA_028290355.1 Tardiphaga sp.
ACGAACTGCCGGACACGCCGTTCAACGGCTCGCTCGTGGTGGCGCATCCGCGCGACCGTGCCGACTATGAGCGCTTCGCCAAGATGACGTCGGGCCATACGCGGCTCGACGCCGCGGCCCTCGCCGAAATCGAACCCTCGCTGGAGGGCCGGTTTCGCGATGCGCTGTTTTATCCCGGCGAAGGCCATGTCGAGCCACGCCGCGTGCTGCCGCAGCTGCATGCGCGGATCACAGCAGCCGGCGGCATCATCAAATACAACAGCGAGCAGCAGCCGGAAGACCTCAAGGGTCTGGTGATCGACTGCCGAGGGCTTAGCGCGCGCGACACTCAACCTGCCCTGCGCGGCGTCAAGGGCGAGATCATCATCGTCGAGACCGACGAAGTGAAGCTGTCGCGCCCGATCAGGCTGATGCATCCGCGCTGGCCGCTGTATGTGATTCCGCGCGCGGAAAATCGCTTCATGCTCGGCGCCACCTCGATCGAAGGCGAAGACAACGGCGTCAGCGTGCGCTCGGCGCTGGAACTGCTCGGCGCCGCCTATGCCGTGCATCCGGCCTTTGCCGAGGCCCGCATTCTTGAATTCGGCGCCGGCCTACGGCCGGCCTTCCCCGACAACCTGCCACGCATCGCGATCTCTCAGCCACTTGGCGACAAGCAGCGCATCGCGGTGAATGGACTGTATCGCCACGGCTTCCTGCTGGCGCCGGCGCTGGCGGAGCTGACGCTGGCCTATGTGCAGCGCGGCGAGATCGACAACGAGGTGATGCAATGCGCGTGATCGTCAATGGCGAGCACCGGGAGATTTCGGCCGAGCATGTCGATGCGCTGCTGAGCGAGCTCGACTACGAAGGCACGCATTTCGCCATCGCGCTGAATTTCGACGTGCTGCCGCGCAGCCAGTGGGCGCAGACACCGCTGAAGAACGGCGACGAGATCGAGATCATCACGCCGCGGCAGGGAGGGTGATTCTGTGAGTAGCAACAAGCCTCATCGTCATCCTGAGGCGCGCGGCACCTTTGCCGCGCCTCGAAGGATGGCCGCACGCTCCGCCACCCATCCTTCGAGGCTCGCCCAAGGGGGCGAGCACCTCAGGATGACGGCAGTGATTGGGGAGGTGCTGATCCCATGCTGAATTTCTACGGCAAAACTTTCGCCTCCCGCCTGCTGATCGGCTCGGCGCTGTATCCGTCGCCGGCGATCATGCAGAACGCGATCCGGGCTTCGGGCGCCGGCATCGTCACGGTGTCGCTGCGGCGCGAATCCGCCGGCGGCAAGACCGGCGATGCGTTCTGGTCATTGATCCGCGAGCTTGATGTCACGGTGCTGCCGAACACCGCGGGCTGCCGCAGCGTGCGCGAGGCGGTGACCACGGCGAAACTGGCGCGCGAATTGTTCGGCACCGCCTGGATCAAGCTCGAGGTGATCGCCGACAACGATACGCTGCAGCCGGATGTGGTCGGCTTGGTCGAAGCCGCATCGATCCTGATCAAGGACGGCTTCGAGGTGTTCCCCTATTGCACCGAGGACCTCAGCGTCGCGATGCGTCTCGTCGATGCCGGATGCAAGGTGGTGATGCCATGGGCGGCGCCGATCGGCTCGGCCCGCGGCATCATCAACCGCGATGCGCTGAAGCTGTTGCGCGACCGGCTGCCGGATATCACGCTGGTGGTCGATGCCGGCCTGGGCGCGCCGTCGCACGCCGCCGAAGCGCTGGAACTCGGCTATGACGCCGTGCTGCTCAACACTGCCATTGCGAAAGCCGCAGACCCGGTCGCCATGGCCAACGCGTTCCGCCTCGGCGTCGATGCCGGGCGCACCGCTTACGAGGCGGGCCTGATGGGCGCGCGCGATTTCGCTTCTCCTTCCACTCCAGTCATCGGGACCCCGTTCTGGCATGCCGTATCCTGATCGCTTTTATCCCGTCGTCGATACCATCGCCTGGCTGAAGCGCCTGACCGCGCTCGGCGTCGGCACCGTGCAACTGCGCGCCAAGGACCTCGACGACACCGCGGCCACCACGCTGATGCGCGAAGCGCTGGCCGTGACCGCGAGCACCCAGACAAAACTGGTGGTCAACGACTACTGGCGCGTCGCCATCGATCTCAAGGCGCAGCATCTGCATCTCGGCCAGGAAGACCTCGCCGACGCCGACGTCGCCGCGATCCGCAAGGCCGGGCTGACGCTTGGATTGTCGACGCACGACGACGAAGAGCTCGAAACCGCATTGCGCGCCAAGCCGGACTACATCGCGCTCGGGCCGATCTTTCCGACCACGCTGAAATCGATGCGCTTCGCGCCGCAGGGCATTCCGAAACTCACCACCTGGAAAGCACGCATCGGCGACATCCCGCTGGTGGCGATCGGCGGCATCAAGCTTGAGCAAGCCACGGAGATTTTCAAGGCCGGCGCCGACTCCATCGCGGTGGTCAGCGACGTCACGCAAAATGCCGATCCGGATGCGCGCGTGCGCGCCTGGCTCGGGCAACACGCGCAAGCGGCTTAGGAAGAGAAATGCAGACGTCGATCTTTCTGGCGAGGCTGATCGGACCCGTGATGCTCGTCGTCGGGCTCGCGGTCCTCATCAACCAGCGCGAATTCCGCGACCTCGCACAGGACTTCATCGCGAGCCGCGCGCTGCTGTTTCTCAGCGGCCTCGTGATGTTGCCGGCCGGGCTTGCGATCATTCTGGTTCACAACATCTGGGCCGCCGACGGGCGCACCATGGTCACGATCTTCGGCTGGTCGGTGACCCTCACCAGCGCCATGCGGCTGCTGGCGCCGCAATTCGTGGCGGAGCGTGGCCGCACCATGCTGAAACGACCGCGGATGCCGCTCTTCGCCGGCGTCTTCTGGACCATCGCCGGACTTCTATTCTGCATTTTTGGATATCGCTGAACAACATAACCCGAACGGGAGACACGCCATGAACATCCGCTCCAATCCAGACACCAC
>JAQGKA010000628.1 GCA_028290355.1 Tardiphaga sp.
TCGAGGGTCTCGTTCTTGGCCAGCGCGGAGGAGGTGAGGTCGAGCAGCCAGGACGGGATCACGCTGCCGCGACGCCACACTTCGGCGATATCCGGCAGATTGAGATCGAAGCGGTGCCCTTCCGGCAGCGCGTCGATATTGGCGTTCTTCAGGATATCAAAACCCTCAGCATAGGCCTGCATCAACCCGTATTCGATGCCATTGTGGATCATCTTGACGAAGTGCCCGGCGCCGACCGGGCCGGAATGGATGTAGCCCTGCTCGATGCGCGGATCGCGGCCGTCGCGGCCGGGGGTGCGCGGGATGTCGCCGATGCCCGGCGCCAGCGTCGCGAAAATCGGATCGAGCCGGTCGACCACCTTCTTGTCGCCGCCAATCATCATGCAGTAGCCGCGGTCGATGCCCCAGACGCCGCCGGAGGTGCCGACATCGATGTAGTGGATGCCCTTTTCCTTCAGCGCCTTGCCGCGGCGGACGTCGTCCTGCCAGAACGTGTTGCCGCCATCGATGATGACATCATCCGGCTCGAGCAGCTTCGACAGCGTGTCGATGGTGGTCTCGGTGATCTTGCCGGCCGGCAGCATCACCCACACGGCGCGGGGCTTGGCTAGCTTGCCGACGAATTCTTCCAGCGAGCCGCCGCCCACCGAACCATCGGCGGCGAGCGCTGCCACCGCCTTCGGGTCCTTGTCATAGACTACCGTGGTGTGGCCGTTCTTCATCAGGCGGCGGACGATATTGCCGCCCATCCGGCCAAGGCCGATCATGCCGAGCTGCATTGGTTCAGTCCCCTAATTGATGGCGCATGGTCTGATCCGAAAACCGGTATCCACCTTTCGGGATCATGCGCTAGTTGAGTGCAGCGAGGATAGCTTTGTCGAGCATCGCGAGGCCGGCCTTGAGGTCGCCCTTGAGATGCACGCGCAGCGCGCGGCGGCCGCGGTCGGTCAGCACGCCGAAATCGCCGCGCGCCTGCGCCGCCTTGATGACGCCGAAAGAGGCACGGTAGTCGGGGATCGCGAGATCCTTGGCATCGTCCGTGGTGATCTGCAGGAATACGCCGCTGGCAGGCCCGCCCTTGTAGGCCTGTCCCGTCGAATGCAGGAAGCGCGGGCCAAATTCGGCACAGGTCGCCACATGCTTGTTGTCGCGCACCGCCATCCGCATGTGCTGCAGCGTGTCGATGTTGGCGCGATCGCGCTCGACATAGCCGAGCAGGGCGACATAGTCGCCGGTGCTGGCGCGGCTAAGATGCGCCTTCAGCCAGGAGCCGAGATCGCCATTGGCGCCGGCCTTGCGCAGCGCCGCCGCGTTCTTGTCGTCGGTGTAGAGATCGGCTGCGGTGGTGGAGATGACCGGCGTTTCCGGCGGCAGCGATCCAGTTTTCTCGAAGGATTCGGTGAGCTCGCGGGTCTTGATTTTCGCGGCCTCGACATCAGGCTGGTTGAACGGATTGATGCCGAGGACGGAGCCTGCCACGGCCGTCGCCATCTCGAAGCGGAAGAATTCCTGGCCGAGGTGGTCGATCGATTTCATCACGATACGCGCGACCGGATGTCCGGCGGCCTCGAGCGCCGCGAGTTTGGCGTCATGCGCCGCGTCGGTCTCGCCGTCGGTGCGCAGGTCGATGAAGAAGCGATCCTTGCCATAGACCGCGGGCTCGCCAAGCGTCTCGCCGTCGATCGGGATCAGGCCCTTGCCGTCCTTGCCGGTGGATTCGGCGATCAGCTGCTCGGCCCAGGCGCCGAAATCGGCGATCTTCTTCGACGAGAGAATGGTGACCTTGTCGCGGCCATCGAGACCGGCGGCGCCCATAGCCAGCCCCAGCTGCACGCCGGGATTTTCATGCGGCGGCACGTCCGGCCCGCAGGAGCGCACCATCGACAGCGTCAGATCGAGCAGTTTCGTCAGATCGACGCCGGCGGCCGCGGCCGGCACCAGGCCGAACGGCGACAGCACCGAATAGCGCCCGCCGATGGTGGGATCGCCATGGAAGATGCGTGCGAATTTTTGAGTCTTCGCCACCTTCTCCAGCGACGAGCCGGGATCGGTCACGGCGACGAAATGCCCGCCGACCTTGTCGGCGCCGACCGCTTCACTCACCTGCGCGAAGAAGTAGTTCTTCATCACATTCGGCTCGGTGGTGCCGCCGGATTTGCTGGAGACGATGAACAAGGTCTTGGCGATGGTTACCGCCGCAGTCATGGCGCGGACCTGCGCGGGATCGGTGGAATCCAGCACATGCAGTTTCGGAAAGCCCGAGACCTGCGCAAAGGTCTGCGCCAGCACCTCGGGCCCGAGGCTGGAGCCGCCCATGCCGAGCACGACGGCGTCCGTGAAACCCTGGCTCTTCACCCACTTCGCGAAGTCGCCATAGTCGGCCAGCTTGGCCTTCTCGTCAGACGGGCTCGACAGCCAGCCCAGCCACTTGTCCTCGTCTGACCCGGTCCAGACCGACTTGTCCTTCTGCCACAGCCGGCGGATCTTCGCCGAAGCACGCCATTCCTCGGTGCCGGTCTCGACAGACTTCGCAAGACCCGTGCCGAGCGCCAGCTTCTGTACATCGATACTCCCGGCCAGGGACGCCGCGCGCTTGTGCGCCACCGCGCCATACAGCTTGTCGGCGGCATCGGCGAACTGCTTGACGCCGTCCTTCACCAGTTCGGTGGTGATGGCATCGAGCGAGACGCCGGTTTTGGCGAGATCGGCGAGCACCTGTTTGGCGGCCTCGACATTCTCTTCAAGGCTGTCGCGCACTTCGCCATGATCGCGGAACGCATCCAGCGTCGCCGGCGGCACAGTGTTGACCGTGTTCTTGCCGATCAGCTCCTCGACATAGAGCGTGTCGCGATATTCCTTGCTCTTGGTGCCGGTGGACGCCCACAGCAGCCGCTGCGGCTTGGCGCCCTTGGCCGCCAGTCTCTCCCAGCGCGGACCGGAAAACAGTTTGAGATATTCCTGATACGCCAGCTTGGCATTGGCGATGGCCACCTTGCCCTTCAGCGCGGCGAGCCGCGCCTTCTCGGTGGGGTCGTTAGCCCTCGCGATCTTCTCGTCGAGCTGCTTGTCGACCTGGGCGTCGATGCGGCTGACGAAGAAGCTGGCGACGCTGGCCACATGGGAGGGGTCGCCGCCGCCGGCGACGTATTTCTCAAGGCCTTTCAGATAGGCCTCGGCGACCTCGACATAGACCTTCTGCGCGAACAGCAGCGTGATGTTGATGCTGATGCCTTCGCCGATCAGGTGCTCGATGGCCGGCAGGCCCTGCGGCGTCGCCGGCACCTTGACCATCAGGTTCTTGCGGCCGACGCTCTTCCACAGCCGCTCGGCCTCGTTGATGGTGCCCTTGGTGTCGAGCGCCAGATAAGGCGACACTTCCAGGCTGACGAAACCGTCGCCGCCCTTGAGCTGATCGTAGACCGGCTTCAGCACATCGGCGGCATGCTGGATGTCTTCCACCGCAAGATGCTCGAACAGGTCGGCGACCGACGTGTCGCCGGATTTCAGCGCCTGCGAAATCGCGCCGTCATATTCGTCCGAACTGCCGATCGCCTTTTCGAAGATCGACGGGTTCGACGTGACGCCTTTGACGGCATCGCTGTCGATCAGCTTCTTGAGGTCGCCCTTGGCGACGAAGCCGCGGGCCAGGAAGTCCAGCCAGACGGCCTGACCATGAGATTCAAGTGCTTTGGCAGGATTCATGATGCCTTGTTCTGTTCGATCCGGGTGAGCGCGGCTTCCATCACCTTTTCAGGCGCGTAGCCGAATTTTGTCAACAGGTCCTTCAGCGGCGCCGACGACGCATAGACAGCCGTCGTCGCGGAAAGCGCCGGTGACATCCCTACGTATAGCGCAGCAAAGGGTTCCATTTGTGACGGCCGCTGTCCATCGCAATCGCGTGTTCGCGGAAGGCGGTGGCAGGATGACGTTTGCGCAAATTTTGGGCTGCGTTCAACCTCTCCACGAGCTTGCGGGGACGATAAGTTGAGATGTCACGGCCTTAAATAAAAATACCCCTGAGACTGCAACTCCGCGAGCCTGACAACACCGCCTCGGTCGGCGATGACGAAGCCCGGCTGTAGCTCGGCCAGCGTGACGTTCTGCGCCTTCATGGTATTGCCGCAGGCGGCCATCTCAAGACCCGCTTTGGAAAAATGGCCGAGACGCCCGGTGATGTCCGGATTGGCCGAGGCCAGATGAAACGCACGCAGCGCCGGGCCGTGCACCACCAGCGCGAGCGTCACATGGTCAGGACCGCCGACGCCGTCATAGTGGTTCTGGATATTGCCGAGCACGAAATTGACCCGGTCGAGATCGTTGAGGTGATAGGCCACCTTGAGTTTGGCAGGCGGCTTCTCGTCCGGCGCCGTGGCGTTTGCACGGGAGGCCGCAAAGCCTGCGCCGATGGACGACACCGCCGCCCACAACATGCTGCGTCTGTTCATGGCACCCTCCCGCTTGCGATCGATCGAGCCTGTCACTTGTGGCGCATCGCCACGAGTTCTTCGCGCTCGGTGATCAGCGACTCGCATTCCTTCAGGTTGGTGCGGTCGAGCCGGAAGATCTTGTCGTCGGCGCCGGCCTGCAGCGCGTCGCCGTCTTCCTCGTCGGGCTTGTTGTTCTGCCAGATCCGCACCCGCTCCAGCCGGACCAGCGTTGCATCGGCGTTCTTCGACAGGCCGATCTCGATGCCGCCGCCGTCGCAATCGACGCCGCAGTTCATCCGCACTTCATAACCGGTGTCCTTGTCCTGCAGATGGGCGCAGAAGCCGCTGGAGTCGAAATCGCCCTTGCGGTGGCGATATTTGAAGCCGAGCCGGAACGAATAGGGATAGCTGTTTTCCGCCGACGGCTTTTCCGCGGTGACCAGCAGCTTCATGGCGCTGACCTTCTGCTGCGGATGCCGCGCCAGATGTTCGGCGTCGTAGCGCCGGATAAAGCAGGCATAGGCCTTCTTGTCGCCGAGCGGGCCGGCGAACAGTTTGGTGTTGAATTCGGCGGCCTTGGCGGCATCGACCTTGTTGGGCTCGTCCTCGGCGCGGGCGGCGCTGCCGCCCAGCGCAACGAGCAAGGTGGCGGCAAGGGCGATGGAGAAGGTGCGCGACATGTGAATATTTCCAAGGGAACGGCCGAGGGGCCGTTTCACCTTGGTCGCAGGAGATGCGAGACTCGTTCAATCAACGCAAACGCCGTGTCCCGGGCGCGGTGCAGCGGCATCGCGCAGCGATGGTGGTGCGCCGCAGACCCGGGACCCATTCTGTTAAAGCACGCCAAGATGGGTCCCGGAGCTGCGGAGCAGCGCTATGCGCTGCACCGCGTCCGGGACACGAGCCTGTCTGTCAGAGATCGCTCTTCGCCAGATCCCACATCAGCCGGTAGGTGCCGCTGGATATCAGCGTCGCCGAGGTCGCCGATATGGCTGCATCGAAGCGGCCCTTCATCACGGCCGATACCGCCTCCACATCGGTGCCGTCGATCATCACGTACCAGTCGCGGGCGGCGGGATTGGGGGCCGCGGGATCGTCGGTGAGCGGCTTCGACAGTCTGGGATCGCTCTCCATCAGATGCATCGAGATGATGCCGTGGAGCATGCCGGGATCGAGCTGCGCCTTGATGCCGTCGCGCAACGCGTCGGCGCCATTGACCGGCGGCCGGATCCGGACGAGGCCCAGCGCGGCGCCGCGGCCCTGGCCACGGCTAAAGGTGATCCGCGCCACTGAACGCAGCATGTTCTGGAAACGGCCGATATTGCTCTTCGACCACGCGGTCTGGTTCGCCAGCGCGGTGCGATAGGCGTTGCTGTCCAGCACGTCGAAGGTCTTGGTGGAATACAGCCCGAGATATTTCGGGCTGGCGTCCACGGCGACATAGCGCCGGGCTTCCAGAAAACCATCGATGGCGACGCGTTCGGCGAGATGTTCGCGGTCATACCACTGGTTGAATTCGCGCTCATGGGCGGCGTCGATATCCATCGACGTCATCAGCATGCCCGTTCCGGCCATCGGCATTTCAAGCAATTCCTATTTCAGTTTCGAGGCGAGGTCGGCGATGGCTTTCATCACCGCGTCGCGCACACCGGGGTCGTACAGGCTGTGGCCGGCGCCTTCAACGATTCGTATTTCCGCCTTCGGCCATTGTGCGGCGAGCGCATGCGAGGTCGCGGGCGGGCAGAGGAAATCGAAGCGGCCCTGCACGATGATGCCCGGGATGTTCTTCAGCCTTCCGGCCTCCGCCAGCAATTGCCCGGGTCGCATGAAGCAATCATGCTGGAAGTAATGCGCTTCCATGAACGGCGTTGTGGGCAGCGACTTCGTCGAATTGGCGATCGACGGCAGATCGAGCCGGGTGCGGTTTGGCGCATGCTCGGACAGAATGCTTTCGGTGCCATGCCAGGCCCGCGCGACCGATGTGTGGATCGCGGCGTCGGGATCGAGGATGCGACGATAGTAGTTTTCGAGCGGTGCGGCGCGCTCATCGGCGGGCAGGGCGCTGAGAAAATCCTCGTGCAGGCCGGGATAATGCCGCGGCAGCACGTCGAGGAAGGCACCGTCGAGTTCTTCCGATGTGCCGAGAAACGTCGCGCGCAGCACGATGCCGCTGACGCGATCCGGATGCGTTTCTGCGTAAGCCAGCGCCAGCGTCGCGCCCCAGGAGCCGCCGACCACCAGCCAGCGCTCAAAGCCGAATTTTGCGCGGATCATCTCCATGTCCGCGATCAGATGCGGCAGCGTGTTGGCCTCGCGAAGACCCTTCGGCTTGCTGCGGCCGGCGCCGCGCTGATCGAACAGCACGGTGTGAAAACGCTGCGGATCGAACAGCCGGCGATGATCCGGCTGGCATCCGCTGCCGGGACCGCCATGCAGGTACACGGCGGCAATGCCATCGACGCGGCCGACGCTCTCGACGTAGATTTCGTGGCCATCGCCGACCGCGAGATGTTCTGTGGTCAGCGGCGCGAAGGGATCGGCGTTGACAGCTTTGCCGGCATCGGCATCAGGCGCCATGGTCGTCCGCTTCCAGCGTACCACCGGCAAAGTTGCGGTAGATGAAGCGGCGAGTGCCGTGCATGGATTCCGTTTCGGCCATCTTGAAGATTTCCTCGTGCCGCGGCGACAGCGTGCAGGCGGGATCGGTATTACCCGCGTCGCCGGTCAGCGCAAAGGCCTGGCAGCGGCA
>JAQGKA010000010.1 GCA_028290355.1 Tardiphaga sp.
CCGCCGGCATTGGCGAGATGGATCGAATTGCCGATCAGGTTCAGCGTGATCTGGCGCAAGGCGCGGGCGTCGGCCACCACCGGCGGCAGCATATGCGCCAGCGAGGTGCGGATGATGATGCGTTCCCGGTTGGCCTGCGGCTGCATGACCGCGACGCAGCTCTCGACCAGCTCGTTGAGGTTCTGGTTGGTGAAGGACAGATCGAGCTTGCCGGTTTCGATCCTGGAGAGGTCGAGCAGATCGTTGACGATGGCGATCACC
This sequence comes from Tardiphaga sp., assembly GCA_028290355.1. Classification (GTDB taxonomy): domain Bacteria; phylum Pseudomonadota; class Alphaproteobacteria; order Rhizobiales; family Xanthobacteraceae; genus Tardiphaga. The sequence continues at coordinate 262 of JAQGKA010000010.1, forward strand.
CGTTCGCCGGAGGCGCGGATGTCCTTCATGTATTCGACATAGCGCTCGTTGCCGAGTGGGCCGAAGCGCTGGTCGATCATCACCTCGGCAAAGCCGATGATGGCGTTCAAGGGCGTGCGGACCTCGTGGCTGATCCGCGCCAGCACGTCGGCCTTCGCGGTGGCGGCGCGATCGGCCTGCCGCCGCGCGTGCAGCAACTCGCTCTCGGTCTTCTTGGCTTGGGTCAGGTCGCGGAACACGGCGAAGAAATTCGGGCCATCGGGTCGGGTGCGACCCATCATCATCGACAGTGGAATGAGACCGCCGGCGCGGGCCTGGCCGAGCGCCTCGCGGCCGTGATCGAGGAGGCTGGCGACGCCGGCTTCCTTGATGCTGTCGAGATAGTCGCGCACCACGCGGCGGCTTTCCGGCGCGAACAGATCGGTGACGTTGCGCTGCGTCAGCTGCTCGCCGTCATAGCCGAACAGTGCCTCGGCGCTGCGGTTGCAGGAATTGATGTTGCCCTCTGCGTCGAACATGATGACGCCTTCGGCCGTGGTGTCGAGGATTGCGGCCAGCTCTTCGGCATCGATCGCACCAGCCGGCAACGGCTCTTCCGCCGTCATGGCGGGGGCGGCGACGGCGACGGGCTCGACAGCCGGCTCGGCGCGCGAGTTGGAAAAGATCAGCGCGTGGGCTGACTCGCCATCCCAGGCGATGGTGAACAGCCGCGCCTCGGTCGGCGTCCGTGCGGTGGTATCGCCGAATTTTTCGGTCGCCGAAATCGTCACCGCGGTGCCGCCGTCCGACGTGCTGCTAGTGGAGGACACATCGGGCTCGACATAGAGCGTATCGAGGCCGCCGGCTTCTTCCAGCGCCTGCAGGGTTGGATAGTTCATGCGCGCAAGAAACGCAGGATTGGCAAACAGCAGGCGATCGAGCCGGTAGATCAGCACCCCGACCGGCAGCAGATCGAGCAGCGTCTTGTCGCGCAGCATCTCGCCTCGCGCCGGCGCCGGCGGCGTCGCCAGCCAATCGGGGCGCGCAGCCGCGGGCGCGACCGTTTCCGGCGAGGCGGTGGGCTCGGGCAGCGCTTCGGGCTCTTCGACCTGCACCGGCTGCGGGTCGCGTTGATCGGTGGTGAGACCGGTCTCGGCCTCCAGCCGCTGCGACAATTGTCGTGCCAGCTCATTGAAGGCGCTGTTCTCGACGGGCGTCAACGCCGGTGATTTCAGATCGCCCGGTCGAAACTGCACGACGTTCTTGGGAGGTTCCACGGGGCTGTCCGGCTCGGTTGGTGGTGCTGGTTCAGATGTTGGTTCAGGAGGAAGTGCGATCGGCTCGTTGAGATTGTCGCCGACCGGTCCGGCCTGGGCGATATCGGCGGACAGCGATCTTGGCGGCGGGTCGCTGATGATTTCATGGCGGCGCAATTCGGCGAGCCGCGCCATGCCGTCGAGATCCCGGCAGACGCCAAAGCCGCGATAGCCGGCAAAGTTGCGCGCGCGGTCGAACAGCGGCAGGCCCGACAATTCGACGGGCAATCGGCCACCGCCGTCCACCGGCCACAGCAGCGTGATGCCGCTCCAGGTCTGATGCGTCGCCATCGCCTTGACGACGCGGTCGTTGGGATCGAGGCCGAATTCCGCGGTGATCTCGCTCCACTTGCGGCCGAAGGCGGCCGCGGTGCGGGCGCCGATCAGTTTGGTGAATTCGTCGGAGCCGAGTGCGAAATGGCCATCGGCATCCATCTGCCACATGAAGCGCAGCGGCGAGGTGCGAGGTTCTAGCGGTTCCGGGACGAGAGGTGCCGGCTCATCGGCGACAGCTTCGACGTAAGGCGAAGGCTCGTGCTCTCGCGTTTCGTAGGGCGTGTCAGCCTGCGCGATGGTTTCGGCAATCGCGGCTTCGAACTGCGACGTGGTCTCGGGCTCGACCTGCGCGGCGATGTGTTCGACATGCGGGACCGGCTCTTCGACCGGCGCGGTCTCGTGATGCTCGGTCACAACTTCTTCCTCGGTCGCGCGCTCGACTTCGGCGGTATGCTCGATCAGTTCGGACGGCGCCAGTGCGGGATCGACCTCGACCACATCTGCGAGTTCGACCGGCGGTTCGGTAGCCGCCGGCGCTGTCTCGTCAGTCGCGTGAATCTCGTGTGGCGGCTCAACCGTCTCATCCGCCTGATGCTTGCGCGGCGCGGCATGCACCGCGCCCGGCGCGATCAGCGCGATCAGGCCGACATCAGCGCCGCTGCCAACCCGCTGCAGCACCATGTGGCCAAAGCCGATTGGAGTTTCGACGCGGCCGTCCTTCAGCGCGTTGCTGCGCGCGGCATCAAGGCCCGCGTCGGACAGATTGCGAAAGCCGAGCAGGGCGCGGGCGGCTTCGCTGGCGCCGATGAACAGGCCGTCGCGCGCAAAGGCCGCGATCGGGGTATCGATGCCTTCGACCAGGTTTTGCAGCCGCTCCACCAGCGGCATGAAGCGGCCGGTCGGCTCGACCGCGACCACCAGAATGCCGGCGCCGCCATCGGGAAATTCCAGCCTGGTGCAGGCACAGGTCATCAGGCTGCCGAGCGACGCGCCAAAGCCGCGCAAGCGCTCCAACCGGGCCGTGGCGTTCGGCGGCAGCCGGCCGCCCAGCTGCGCTATTTGGCGGCGATGTTGATCGGCGGGACCGAAGGTCTTGGCGAAAAGAGCTGCGGCATTGCGCGCGCCGAACAGTTTGGCACCGACCGGGTTAGCCCACAGAATCCGCGTGCCATCCAGCGACCACAACCAGGCCGGCTGGTTGCTGGTGGCGTGCACGGCCAGCCTGGCATCGTCGACGCCTCGCAACTGGAATTCCGCACTGTTCATCGGCACTTCATGACTGACTGGTTTGTCGCTCTCTGGGTGAGGAGGGCACAGATTGCCGTCCAAACGATGACAGCCTTAACACTTCGTTAGTATCGCGCGCGCGGGCTCGCAGGTCCATGTCGTCAGGGGTTTCGCACAGGCCAAAGCGGGATTACCGTTAATTCCGCTGGTCTGCCGAACCATTGGTCTGCCCCCGCGTTGAGGAGTTGCAAAACCAGAACAAAGGTCCACGATAGGATCGACGGGGAAGAAACGCTGCGTCACATCGGCGATGTCTGGCTTCGTTAGATTGCAACGGCAATGGGCAATCGGAGCTGTGGATGGCTCCATTAACGCAAGGGAGTGGGACATGAGCGACAAGTTTGAGATTCCAAACGAGATGCGCTCGATGGCCGAGGCGAGCTTCGATCAAGCCCGCCAGGCGTTCGAGAAGTTTCTGGCCAGCGCGCAGACCACCGCCTCCTCGATGGAGGACCGCGGTGCCACCGTCCGAGCCGGCGCCAAGGACATCAGCGCCAAGGCCATCACCTTTGCCGAAAAGAACGTGGCGGCGTCGCTGGACTACGCCCAGCAGCTGTTGCACGCAAAAGACCTCGGCGATGTGATGCGACTGCACAGCGAATATGTGCAGAGCCAGATGAAGGCCCTGGCCGAACAGGCTAGCGAAATGGGCCAGATCATGAGCCGTGCCGCGATGGACGCCGCCAAGCCGAAGATCTGATTCTATTAAAAGTTGCATATTTAAGGTTCCATGTCCGGAACGCGCATCCCGGCCAGGTCTGCTATGCGAGTTTGCGTTGCAATATTCCGTTGCGCCGCACAAATCCGACATGATATTGCGATAGTCATCTCCAACGCCTCTTTAACGGGCGTTCGCGATCTCCCGTCTGCCGACCGCAAGCAACGACGCTTTCGACGGTAGCTGCGGGCCAAACTTCATTCATTGCAACACGAAGGATGCACGTTATGGCCGAATCGACCGATCCGTTCTCATCTTCCGTTATTCCGTTCCAGGTCCCCGAGCAGGTCCGCGCGTTCGCCGAAAAGGGCGTTTCGCAGGCCCGCGAAGGCTATGCCAAGTTCAAGGACGCCGCCGAGACCCACAACAGCACCGTCGAAGCCGTATTCGGCAGCGCCGCCAAGGGCGCCACCGAATATTCCACCAAGCTGCTCGACATCGTGAAGACCAATACCGGCGCGACGCTCGATTTCGCCCAGGAGCTGGTCGGCGTGAAGTCGCCCTCGGCCGCGATGGAGCTGTGGGCCGCGTTCGCGCGCAAGCAGGTCGAGGCCTTCACCGGCCAGACCAAGGAACTCGCCGAGCTGACCCAGAAGATCGTCACCGAGACCGCCGAGCCGATCAAGACCGGCGCTTCCAAACTGTTCAAGCCCGCCGCCTGAGCGGATTGAGCCTTTAAACCGCCGAAAGCCCGGGCCGCCAGCCCGGGCTTTTGTTTTAAGCCCGAAAATCGTGATTTCCGGGCACCCCGCGGCCTTGCCAAAGCGGAGCGTTGCACCTAGTTTGCCGCCTGTTCACGACCCCCTCGATTGGGGTCGATTAGGGATGCAGTTGTAGCTCAGTTGGTTAGAGCGCCTGTTTGTGGAGCAGGAGGTCGGTGGTTCGAGACCACCCAACTGTACCATTCGAGATATCCTTCATTCCCGCAAATACTTCAAAACGGTCGGTTACGCTGGTCGCGCTGTCCTTGAAAATAGTCTGACAAGCCGTCGGACCGGGGTATCGCTGGCTTGACCGGGCGCCAAGCATCGCAGTTGCGCTAGAGCGGGATGATGCTTTTCTGAATCGCTGGGGGATTCCCAAATCGGGCGGTTTCTGATTCAAGCTTGATGCTGGGATTGGAGGCCAGCAGGGATGACACGACCCCTGTCGATGGATTTGCGC
>JAQGKA010000028.1 GCA_028290355.1 Tardiphaga sp.
TCGAGCCGACGCCGCCGGCGCCGCCGACGATCAGCAGCGAGCGCGGATCGACGCTCTTGCCGGGCAGGGCGCCGAGGCGATCAAACAGCAATTCCCACGCAGTAATCGACGTCAGCGGCAAGGCGGCAGCCTGCGCGAAGGACAGCGACGTCGGTTTGCGGCCGACGATGCGTTCGTCCACCAGATGGAACTGCGAATTGGTGCCCTGGCGCAGGATCGAGCCGGCGTAGAACACTTCGTCGCCAGGTTTGAACATCGTCACGTCCGGCCCGACCGCGTCGACGATTCCAGCTGCATCATAACCGAGGATCTTGGTCTCGCCGTCAACAGGCGTGGCGCGCAGGCGAACCTTGTAGTCGACGGGATTTGCAGAGACCGCCTTCACGGCAACGCGGATATCGCGGCCTGTCGGCTCGGGCGTCGCGGTTTCGAAATCGATCAGCGCATCGGCTGCATCGATGGGCAGGGATTTTTTATAGCCAACGGCCTTCATCGTCACGCTCCATATCGTTCTAGGTCAGTGCGGATTAACTGACGCGCAACCTCGATAATTGCAAGTACGGTGATTTTGGGGATATAGTCCCTAAATGGATACTATTGGATTTTACTGATGAAACGACGCGATTTTGGCTGTGGGCCGGGCCGTCCCGTGGAGGTCACCCTCGATCTGATCGACGGCAAGTGGAAGGGCGTGATCCTCTATCATTTGCAGGGCGGCCGGCTGCGGTTCGGCGAGTTACGCAAGCGCATGCCGGGGATCACCCAGCGGATGCTGACCAAGCAGTTGCGTGCGCTCGAAGAAGACGACCTGATCACACGCAAGGTGTTTGCTGAAGTTCCGCCGCGTGTGGAGTACGCGCTGTCGGAGACCGGCTTGCGACTTCGTCCGGTGATAGATGCATTGAAAAGCTGGGGCGAAGACCATCGCGCGCGACTGGCCGACAAGCCGGCGGGCAAGTCCGATGGCGACAACAAGGCGGGGGCAGTCGTGGCAGCCCCCGCCGGAGTTGAAGAAAGCGCCTAGAACGCGATCTGCGTCCGCATCGCCACAGCGTCGAACTTTGCGCCGGCATCGCCGGCATTGGTCGCGCTGACCTGCTTGCTGATGTCGCCGTGAAGGTAGTTGAACATGAAGCGGACGTTGCGGTTGACGTACCAGTTCAGGCCGGCCGTATAGACGGTCTGCACGCCACCGGCTACGCCGTTGGCGACCGCCAGCTGATCGTTGAGATCGATCCTGCTGACGCGACCGGCGATTTCCCACGCGCCCCAGCCGCCGGCCGTCAAGGAGAACGGATTGGTCGGTGCGATGCCGCCGTAAGACGCACTGGCCGAATTGTATTTTCGGTTCTCGCCGGTCAGGACGTAGCTTGCCTGCGCGTAGCCGCCGTCGAACTTCAAGTTGGGCGCTCCGACCGGCGGCAAGCCGGTGTTGGCGTTACGCTCGACATTGTACCAGTAGTATTCGCCCTGGAAGAACAGCGGTCCGTAGGTGCCCGCCGCTTCGATGCTGTAGACCTGAGCGCCGGACACATTGGCGAGCGCACCGGTCGAGACGATGGTGGTCGGATCGATCCGCAGTTCGGGGCGATCGGTCAGGGTCAGGGTTTGCGCGCCGGTGATCCGGTTGTGCGGCGGCTGGATCAGGAATTGAGCGTCGCCGCCGAGGTGGAGGGAGTAGTCGTTGCCGCTGACGACCTGGCCTGCCGCACGCAGCACGACGCCGTATTGTTCCGAGGTGCCATTGGGGTTGGCGCTCGATGCCGAGTGGATCGCGCCCGTGGTTGGTCCGGTCACATAGGCGCCGGCCCAGAACCTGTCGTCGTACCAGCGCCCGCCGAACGCGGCGCGATTGTCGCCGGCTGCAATGCCCGTGGCGATCGTGTTCGATGACGCGCGTTCCATGAACAGGATATCGTTCGAGCTCATTGCTTCGTCGAGCGTGTAGGGCAGGTCCATCACGCCGATTTCGATCGCCGATTTGCCGCCGAACGGCCTGAAGCCGGTATAGCTGAGATAGGCGTTCTCGATGCCCGACACGCCGCCGCCCGGGAGGAAGCCGACGGACGTACCGCCCACACTGCCGGTGCCCCCGAAACCATCCGACGAGCCGCCGAAGTCGTAGATCAATGCGTAGTTCCAGTCGCCGGCAAACTTCCCGAGCACGCCGATGCGGGCGCGGCGGACATTGGTGCCGTCATCGAGCCGCTGCGGCACGGTCGCCAAAGTGTTGGGACGATAATTGTAACCACCGACGTCGAAGTGCACACGGCTGGTGATCGAGATGCAGTTCTGGTCGTCTGCGGTGCAGATGGTCGGGCGGTTGTTCGGCATGGTGACCACGACGCCGGACGGCGCAATCGGTCCCTTGGTGTAGGCCGCGTTGGCGTTGGCGACGCTGACCACCTTGGCGTCGACCTTTGCGTTGGCACTCGCCGCGGCCGTCGCGTTAGCCGTGGTCTGCTTCTGCAACTTGTCGAGCTTTTGTTCCATGAGCTTGAGTTGCTGTTTCAGCAGCGCGATTTCAGGATCGCTGCTGGCTGACTGCGCGTGGGCCGGAAGCGTCGCCAGTATCCCGATAAGGCCGACCGCAGCTGCGGTCCCCAGTTTTGGTATCGACATGAGATCACCCCTTGTTATCCGAATGCCAATTCGTCGCGCGAATCCTGGTGCGAGGAAAGCGGCCTTTTGTTTTTCCCGGTTGTTAAATGATGATTTCGAAAGACTGTGTCTTTCGAGGATGACGATCGTCTTTCCTCGTCGATCGAAAATCTGGGCGAACTTAAAAAGCATCCATGACGACGTTGCGACATGGAATAGGCTTGCGGGAATAGCCCCATCACAAGAATGTATGCTCGACGAATTTGGATGAGAGCCATCGGTATGATGCTCATCATGTGAAAGGCGCATCGGAGGCATACGGAAACGATCGGCTTGAGTGAGCGTGCCGCATCCCGTGTCGCCTGCGCCTGGAAAGGGCTGGAGCCCGGATTACCGGTAACGCGCTCTTCTATTGCGGGGCCGAACGGCCTATATTCCCGGCGATTTCCTTGAGAGGCCCTGATGTTCCCATATCTTCGCTCTGCCGCGACGCTCACCCTGTGCGCCGCCGTCCTGTCCGCCGGCCTTGGCGGCGCCATCGCGCAGGATCGCCGGGTGCCGGCGTCGCCCACCGAGCTGAAACTGTCCTATGCGCCGATCGTGCAGCGGGTGCAGCCGGCCGTGGTCAATGTCTACGCCGCCAAGGTGGTGCAGAACCGCAACCCGCTGCTCGACGATCCCTTGTTCCGGCGTTTCTTCGGCGGGCAGGGCCAGCAGCCCGAGCAGATGCAGCGTTCGCTCGGTTCTGGCGTGATGGTCGATGCGTCGGGCCTCGTGGTCACCAACAACCACGTCATCGAGGGCGCCGATCAGGTCAAGGTCTCGCTGTCCGACAAGCGCGAATTCGAGGCCGAGATCGTGCTGAAGGACAGCCGCACCGATCTCGCGGTGCTGCGCCTGAAGGACTCCAAGGAAAAATTCCCGACGCTGGATTTTTCCAATTCCGATGAACTGCTGGTCGGCGACGTCGTGCTCGCGATCGGCAATCCGTTCGGCGTCGGCCAGACGGTCACCCATGGCATCATCTCCGCGCTGGCGCGGACCCAGGTCGGGATCACCGACTATCAGTTCTTCATCCAGACCGATGCCGCGATCAATCCCGGCAATTCCGGCGGCGCGCTGGTCGATATGAGCGGCAAGCTGGTCGGCGTGAATACGGCGATTTTCTCGCGCTCCGGCGGTTCGCAGGGCATCGGTTTTGCGATTCCGGCCAACATGGTGCGCGTCGTTGTCGCCTCCGCCAAGAGTGGCGGCAAGGCGGTGAAGCGGCCATGGCTGGGCGCCCGCTTGCAGGCGGTGACGCCGGAGATCGCGGAGACTATCGGCCTGAAGACGCCGAGTGGCGCGCTGGTGGCCAATGTCACGCCCGGAAGCCCGTCCGCCAAGGCGGGGCTGAAATTGTCGGACCTGATCGTCGCGATCGACGGCCAGACCGTCGATGACCCCAACGCCTTCGACTATCGCTTTGCGACACGCCCGCTCGGCGGCACCGCGCAGATCGACGTGCAGCGCGGCGGCAAGCCGATCAAGTTGACCATTGCGCTGGAGACCGCGCCCGATACCAACCGGGATGAAATCGTTATCAGCACGCGCTCGCCGTTCCAGGGGGCGAAGGTTGCCAATATCTCGCCGGCAGTCGCCGAAGAACTGCGCATCGACGCGAGCGTTGAAGGCGTGGTGGTGACCGACCTTGCCGATGATGCCACCGCCGCCAGCGTCGGTTTCCAGAAGGGCGATATCATCCTGGCGGTCAACAACACCAAGATCGTCAAGACCAGCGATCTTGAGAAGGCGACGCGCGAACCGAGCCGGCT
>JAQGKA010000036.1 GCA_028290355.1 Tardiphaga sp.
TGATCTCTCGAAGCGACGCCGCCCACAACGCAAGCGTCTCTTCAACCGACGCTGCCCGCGTCCACGATCTTCGAATCATGGTTGCCCATGGATTCAGAAATCTTCATAAAAGGCAACTGTAATGCTACGCTCTAAAATTTCCGTGCCGGTAGCTGAAAAACTGTTTATAGCGGCGCTTAAATCACTCTTGGAACACCCAATCCGCCAACTCATGCTTACGGGAGTCACGGTTCTCGCGACGCCGAAGAAATTGACTCAAAGAGGCAGTCGCGCAATTCGCTCATACCATTTACGACACGCCACGCTCCTGCGTCGCGAAGACGATCGGGACGGTGATAACCCCACGATACAGCCACTCCGCGGACATCCGCGGCGCGCGCCATTTCAATGTCGAATGCCGTGTCGCCAATCATGATTGCATCTTCGGCCTTTACAGCGGCCTCGCTCAGCGCCTGAAGTATCATTCCCGGATGTGGCTTGGACGGCGCCTTATCGGCGGTCTGGACCGTGCAGAAATGCCCCTGCCATCCGAACCGCTCCAGCGCGGGCGCAATTGCATAAGAAAGGTGCCCGGTGGCGATACCAAGACGCACGTCCTTGTGTTCCGCCAGCGCAGCCAGCAAGTCGGCCGCTCCGCTGAACGGCACTTCCGCGTAGGCCGCGTCGGCACGAAGCAGCGGCAGCACACGTCGGTAAGCCGCAAGCATCTTCTCGACCGGCGCGTCCGGTCCAGCCAATTGCAAGAGAACAAGTTCCAGGGACATTCCAACCAGCGAGAAGCTTTCGTCTTCGGACGGCAGAGAAAGTCCGAATTCACCGAAGACGACGCGATTTGATTCGACAATCAGTTTGCGGCTGTCGACGAGGGTGCCATCGAAATCGAAGATTACGAGCTTCACTGCAATGCTTCCGATGCGCTTACGTGTTGGACAAACTATCTTTCGTTTCCCGCCGTCGCAAGAGAGCTAAACGCGGCGGCTGCCAATACTGCTAACGCGGCACGATCTATAACCCCTTCACCGAGCCGGCTTCGATCAGCAACCGGTTGAAACGCCGAGCCTCCGCACCATCCGCGCAGCGGTAGAACTGACCATGGCAGTGTTGTAGGATTTCCTTCTGTTCGGAAAAGCTCGGATCATGCGGCACGCCGGCTGCTTCCTGTATCACCAGCGGCAGGTATGCCACGTCGAGCGTGTCGAGCGCCGAGGACAGATCGGCCGGCGTGAAGTTCACCGCGTCGATCGCATAATAGGTGGTCAGATAGCTCGGATCCAATGCCGTCAGGCGGCGCGCAAAGTGCGGCTTCGCTGAGCAAGGGATCGATGATTCGAGGGCCGAACTGGGGCTGATGATCGCCATAGCGCACGATCAGGAAAGATTCAGCCGGGAATTCCCACGTCAGCCGCCCCAGCAACGCGCTGTAGTCATGCGCTGTCAATCCGTGGCGGATATATTCCTCGATGTCCGGCGCATTTCCTAGATCGTGCCAGTCGGGCGTGAGTTCGGGACGCAGGCGGGTGTCCCAGGGGAAATGATTGGCGACATTGTAGACGTAGAGGAAGAGCGGCCCGTTGCCGCGTTCGCGCTCGAGAATCTTGATGGCCTGGTTGAAATAGAAGCTGTCAGCGACTCGAAGTCGCGGGTGCCGAGGTCGAGCATGTCCAGATAATGCGCGATGCCGACTGTTGTCTGGAAGGCGCGCGAACCAAGAAAAGCACCATAAAACGGATAGAGACTGAAGGTCTTGTAACCACAGCGGCTCAATGAAAGCGGCAGACCTCGACCTAGGTGTCCCGCGGCGATCCGGGTCACGGACGTCGCAAAACGTCCGTAGGAGCGGGCCGAAAGGCCGGTGAGCACATTATACTCGGTGAACCAGCTGGGCCCGCCCACGCCCTCCACGATGAGCTTGCGCGCTTTGCCGTCCAGCGACTCAAAATGATGCCGGTAGCCGGGCGGCACTTTTATGCCGGGCGCGGCGGTAATGTCGAAGCTGGATTCATCATGGAGCAGGATAATGTGCGGGAGTTTGCGCGCCGCCTGACAAGGCGCGGCCGCCGCCACTCTCAGGCCTCCGGTCACACCTGCATCTGATTCCAGGTATCCGTGGGTGGCGAATTCATGGATTGCCTCAACGCCGGTGCGCGCGAATTTCGAAACATAATTCCGGCTGATGAAATCCTCTTCCTGATTGGTCGGGAACGAAAGTGACAGCGCAATGAGGGCGACCGTACACAAGGCAGCGCCGACAAGGCTGCTGCGCACACGTACGCGGTACGGGTCGAACCGCCAAGCTGCGATCAAAAGCGCGGCCGTTGCCGCCGCGGCGAGTGCGCCCCATCCACCCAGCGAGGGAAAGACCGTGAGCAGGAAGGCCGATGTATCGCGGTCGATGATCATCAGGTCGACGAAGTCGACGGTCATCCAAAGCTTGTCGAACTTGAATCGCGACAGCAGCGTGAGCGCGACGACGAGTTCGAGCGCCAGCAGCGCCGAGACGACCGGCCGGCGGACCAGCGCGAGCCAGAAACAATTCAGGAGCGCTCAGCTGAGCAGGAAGGCGCCCTTGGCGACCAGGTCGACCTCGGTCGCGGCCATGATTATCAACGCCCCCATGTGAAGAACAGCGGCGGGGCAAAGCGCCACCCTGTCGCGTTTGGACATGGCGCGCGCCGACATCAGGCGATCCCCGAGGTTCGCCCCGGCGCGCGGCCTGCTGACCGGTGGCTGATCGAACCGCTGTTGCGAGATATACCGCCGGAACCAGGAACCCGAGCCGTTGGCCAAGGTATCGCTTCTCCCCTATATTGGCTGGACGGGCGAAAGCATCGGAGATTGCCATGCGTATTCTTGCGGCGATTGGCGCGCTGGCGATCGTTGTCGGCATCGGCGCGGCGGCATTCTTTTTCGGCGGCTTCTATAGTGTCGCGGCGACCGCCGAAGACCCAACTGTTGTCACCTGGGCACTGACGCAGGTGCGTAATGCGTCGATCGATCGCCACGCGCTTGACCAGCCTCCCGCCTCCATCAACGACCCCGCCAGCGTGCAGGCCGGCGCCAAGGCGTTCGCCGCTCATGGATGCACCACTTGTCACGGCGGGCCGGGCGTCGCCTGGGCGAAACTCTCGGAAGGATTGCATCCCGATCCGCCCGACTTGAAGAAAGTCGTCGATCATCGTTCCCCGGCGCAGTTGTTCTGGGTGGTCAAGAACGGAATCAACATGACAGTCATGCCGAGCTTCGCTCTGGCCGGC
>JAQGKA010000554.1 GCA_028290355.1 Tardiphaga sp.
TCCTGACAAATGGCGAGTGGCCGCTTCGTTAGAACGCGTCGAAATCCAGCCTCTCAAACCATAATTCGCGGGCTGTCGCAATGCAGTAATGGACCATCCCGGAATGCATTCTGAGGTATTGCTTCGGCCCTGCATTTCCCGCATGAAATCGGGAGAAACCACCACTTCGACGGGCGGACAGTGCTTGACAGGCGCATTGTCCGATGTACGCACAGGTCAGGCACTCGGCGGCAGGCTGATTCGCCGCTGCGGGGCACATCCGGTCCCCGCGGCGGATGCCTTCAAGGCGCCGTCATTGCCGTATCAGTCCTTTCGTGGACGGACATTGCCAGAACCACTGCCAAGGGATCGACCCTGATGGGCCACTCGAAATTCCAGCACGGACAGGTCGCGGGCCGCAACGCCCGCTTTGTCGCAGCCTTGCGCCGGCTAGGGCTCGGTTGCGCTGCACTCGCGGCGCTTTCCGCCTTGCCGACCGCCGCCAGCGCCCAGGGCGCGGTACGCTCGGTCCATGGCGACTGGCAGATTCGCTGCGACACCCCGCCCGGCGCCCAGGCTGAGCAATGCGCCCTGATCCAGAGCGTGGTGGCCGAAGACCGCTCCAACGCCGGCCTCACCGTGATCGAGCAGAAGACCGCCGACCAGATGTGCAAGCTGATGCGGGTGGTGGCGCCGCTCGGCGTGCTGCTGCCCTCCGGCCTCGTCCTCAAGCTCGTCAACCAGGACGTCGGCCGCGCGGGCTTCGTGCGCTGCCTGCCGAACGGCTGCGTTGCCGAAGTTGTGATGGACGACAAGCTGCTCGGCCAGCTCCGCACCGCCAAGACCGCCACCTTCATCATCTTCGAGACCCCCGAAGAAGGCATCGGCTTTCCGCTCAGCCTGAACGGCATCGGCGAGGGCTACGACAAGCTGCCGTAAGGTCCGCTGGGGGCGTCCGTGGGTCAGCCCGACGCTGCGCCCGCATGGAGATAGTAATTCAGCAGTTGACCGGCCTCGTCCGACGACCAGTCGGCTTCTCCGGTCATGTATCCTTCGATCCCTCCCGCGGGGCCGACGATGTACGAGATCGGCATTCCGTAGAGCTGAAACGGAGCGATTGACTGCTCGTTGGTGTCGTTGCGCGCAACGCGGCTGTCCGGATCGAGGTAGATCTGGAGTTTGCGGATGTTGAGCTGTCGCAGGAACGGCGCAACCACCGCGCGACCGCCACGATCGAGAGAAATTGCGACGATCTCCAAATTCTTGCGCCCGACAGATTCCTGCAACCGTTCGAGGACAGGCAATTCGATCCGGCATGCCGGACACCACGTCGCCCAGAAATTGACGAGCACGACCTTGCCCCGAAACGACGCGAAGCTCACGGCCGAGCCATCCAGGCGCGTGAGCTGAATGGGCGGGACGAGCCTGGCGGGACGGAGGATCGTGAACTGATGCCGGGCGCTCCCGAACGGTGGTGGCCCGTCAGACCGTGCCGAGGCCGGCAAGGGTCGAGCGGCAGCAGACGCGATGGCGCCCAGAACACCGCCAAGCACCGCGCGGCGCGCAACGTCCCGACCAGACATGCCAGCTATCCCTCGTTCCTCATTGCCTCATCTCGCCGAGGCATCACGGCCGCATATAGGACCAGCCGGCTTCCTGCAAAGTCACGAGACGCACCACGCCGAACGGAACGACTTGCGTCCCTTCGACCAGCACCAACGGATGCCCCTCGTTTTTCTCCATGATCAGTTTGGTGTTGCCACACATGCTGAGCACCACGTCGGGACTGCTGGCGCGCAGAAACTGCAAGAGATCCTTGACCGGCGAGGTGTCCGCTCTGAACATGTGAACGCCCGGGCCATAGGCGACGATCTCGATGGCGACCGCTTCATTCATCTCCCTGTAGGCCTTGATCGCGTTGAGCGAGTTGGTGATCGCATGCTTCATGGTTGTCGGATCATCGGAATTGACCTGGAACACGATGCGGTGAGTCTGGGGGTTCGGGGTACCTGCACCTTTGGAGTTCGCGAAGCATTCGCCGGTCACCGCAAGCGTCACGAGCAACGGCACCGCAAATGCCAGGGTGAAAGCCACCGCGATGAGCAGCTTTCGACGATAGCGAAAAGTATCGATCATCATGTCTGCCCTGAAGCGCCGTCAAACCCGACGAGTGACGATTTGCCCCCGCTTCGCGTAGACCACGATCGCGCTCAGTATCAGAAGCACCAGCGCAGGCACCGGCGAACCGCCGATCACAAAGAGATGGGTGAATATCGCGCCAATCATGATGCAGACCAGCAGCAAGGCGCCGAATGCGGCACGCGACGGCACGAGAATGACAACGGCTCCGAGGATTTCGAGCGTGCCGGTGAGGTAGCGGAACCATTGCCCAAGGCCGATATGGCCAAACTCCTCGACGAGCATCGGCACACCATAGAGCTTGGCAGTACCCGCGGCAGCAAACGCCAGAGCGAGCAAGGCCCTGACGGCCCAGAGACTGATGGAGGTCCAGCGCCGCGGCGCCGACGAGGTTACAGATGACGATGACATGGGCTGCTCCGAAGATGGTCAAAATGATTTCGGCAGCGCGGCTGACAGCAAGTCCGCTTCAGATCCGCGATGCGCTTTCGAAGCCCAAATTTCGGGAGTAAGATGAAAAAGACAAGTAGAATGCTTTTTCTGAGATAGTATGAAAAATATGACTAATGGAAAAAACCGACGATAATGCTCTCCCCGAATGTCAGCGGGACCGGGCGGTAAAAGATTTTCATTCGGCGTTGGGGATGATCACCGGCAAATGGAAGGGTGAAATTCTCTGGCAGCTCGTCCAGCGCAAGCACCGGTTCGGCGAACTGCGCCGAGCGATTCCGGGTGTCACCCAGCACATGCTGACGACGCAGCTACGTGACCTTGAGGCCAATGGACTCGTCAAGCGCACGGTCTTCCCCGAGATACCTCCCAGGGTGGAGTATGAAATCACGGAATCGGCGAGAGCGCTCAGGCCGGTCTTCGATGAACTTTTCCGATGGTCGCAGGCGCATCTCTCTGCCATGCAGACCCAATCAGCGACCTCACCCGGTTCGGAGGAAAGACCAGCGCCGCCACCCCTTACCCATCCTTAATCCGGTTCAAGGCTGCACGCCTCATTCGCCCGCAACCAGGCTCCCGAGCGCCGGCTGCGGTGCGGGCCGGAGTTTTCGGCGCGACAAATACAGAATGAAGCCAGTGACCGTGAACAGCGGCATCAGGGCCGCGGCCAGCATGAACAGCAGCTGTCCCGGCCATCCAAAGATGCTGCCGCTGTGAATATCCAGCACACTCGCCAGCATCCGGTCGCCGAACGACTTGTCGGCATAGAGTTCCGATGACACCAGCCGTCCCGTCACGGCGTCGATGCGGAACTCGTCCCGGGCGCCCTCATGCGACACGTCCCGTGCAACGGAGCGAATGCGCAGGACCGTGCCGGCGCCAGCCGGCACCATCAGCTGTGCCGTTGCGAAACGGCTGCCCTGCTCGCGCAGGAACACCGACCAGGCGCGATCGAGGGACAACGCCGCAGCATCGGCCGCGCGCGCCGGCGGCGGCGATTTCGGCTGCATCGGCACCGCGGCAACCGGGCGCGCCGACAGCAACCAGGTGGCGCCGTTCCTGTACCAGTCAAACGACCACCACAATCCGCTGAGCGCCATCACGAGATAAACAGCCAACGCCCAGGTGCCGACGACGGAATGCAGCGACCACTGAAAGCTGCGGCCGCGCAACGCCAGGTTCGGCTTCAGCCACATCTTCACGCTACGGGCACGACGCGGCCACCGCAGTACCAGCCCCGAAACCAGCAGCACGATCAGGCCGACGGTGACTGCGCCCGTGATCGGGCGCCCATAACCGTTGCCATCGTCGGGCAGCAGCAACCAGCGATGCAATTTCCGTGTGGTGACGAAGAAGCCCTCGCCGCTCGCCACGCCGAGCATGTGACCGTCATAGGGATCGACATAGACCGATGCCGGCCGTGCACCACCGTCGTCGCGCCCGAACCTGACGCGCGCCGCCGCCGACGGATCGCTGGACATGGTCAGGGACGCCACCTTGCCGAGGTCGCGGCCGGCCTGCAGCCGTGCGATCATCACATCCGGCGTCAGCACCGGCGTCGAACGCGCCTCGACCTGCACGATGCCGGCGTTCAGGCTGGCGATGATTTCGTCCTCGAAGCTCAACATCGCGCCGGTCACGCCGATTAGGGCCAGCACCAGCGAGATCGCAAGG
>JAQGKA010000100.1 GCA_028290355.1 Tardiphaga sp.
TCCAGCACCGCGTCGATCGGCAAAGGCGTGTCGAAATGGCGGGTCACAGGCTCATCCGCTGCACGCGCCATGGTTAACGAATTGGCACGGTCGCCCGCGTCTTAGCGCACGTCCCGGCGCAGGGCAAAAGCCGCATTTCGTTCATCACAATCCGATGAGGAGGGCAGATTCCGCAACCGTGGAAAGGCAATGGAAACCGATCCGCCCGAGGATGCGGCAAACTTGTGGCAGGCCAAAAGGGACACCGATGACCACAAACGGCACATTTGCCGTCGCCGACCGATCCGCGCTGTCAGGCGCATCAGCGCCGGCAGGCACAGAGCGAATCGACTGGGTCGACTACGCCAAGGGCATCTGCATTATCATGGTGGTGATGATGCACTCGGTGCTGGGCGTGGAACTGGCCGCCGGCCAGACCGGCTACATGCATGTGCTGGTGGCCTTCGCCAAACCGTTCCGGATGCCGGACTTCTTCCTGATCTCCGGCCTGTTCCTGGCCCGCGTCATCGACCGCGACTGGCGCACCTATCTCGACCGCAAGGTGGTGCATTTCGTCTATTTCTACGCGCTGTGGGTCACGATCCAGTTCGGCTTCAAGGCGCCCGGTCTCGCCCAGGAGCACGGCTGGGCCTGGGTCGGCGCGCTGTATCTGGAATCCTACATCGAGCCGTTCGGCACGCTGTGGTTCATCTACATGCTGCCGGTGTTCTTCGTGCTCACCAAGGCGCTACGCCGCGTGCCGCCGCTGCTGATCTGGAGCATCGCCGCGCTGCTGGAGATGGCGCATGTCTCCACCGGCTGGACCATGCCCGACGAATTCGCGGCGCGCTTCGTGTATTTCTATTCCGGCTATCTGTTCGCGACCCAGGTGTTCGCGCTGTCGGATCGCGCCCGCGCAAAACCGATACTGGCGCTGGCCGGATTGGCCATCTGGGCGCTGGTCAA
Organism: Tardiphaga sp.; assembly: GCA_028290355.1. GTDB lineage: Bacteria > Pseudomonadota > Alphaproteobacteria > Rhizobiales > Xanthobacteraceae > Tardiphaga. The sequence goes on from JAQGKA010000100.1 coordinate 946, forward strand.
TGCCGCGCTGGTCTATGACGGCTGCAGCGAATGGCCGGTGATTTCGCTGGCGCTGGGCTTTGCCGGCGCCGTCGCTATCATCGTCATGGGCACGCTGCTGGCTAAGATGCAGTGGCTCTCTTTCCTGCGCTTCTGCGGCGAGCACTCCATCGTCATCTATCTCGCCTTCTTCCTGCCGATGGCGACGGCGCGAACGCTGTTGCTGAAATTCGCACCATTCGACATCGGCACGATCTCGCTGATCGTCACCCTCACAGGCGTCATCGGGGCGCTGGTAATCTGGCGGCTCGCGCTGGCATTGCGCGCAAACTTCCTGTTCGATCGGCCGGAAGCGTTCTGGATCGCGCCGAAGAAGAAGCGCGCAACGCTTCAGGCGGCAGAGTAGCCGTTACCGCGCGTCATTCAGTTTCACGCCATCCTTCAGCTCCACCATCTTGGCGCGAAAGCCCTCGGCGTCGCCGAAATCGGCGAAGCCGACATAATGCGGGTGCGGGCCGAGGATGCGCCGCGCGTGCTTGATCGGGCACCAATAGACCTCGGTGCGTGACGCTACCTCGCGGACGAAGGCGATGGCGCCGTTGCAATAGGAGCAATAGGCGCAGTTCACCTTTTCGATGATGTTGAGATAAGCGAGGTGATGCCGGTCGAACACCAGGTAATCGCGGCGGCGGACTTTCGGAATGCCATAGGCCGGAAAGCAGATCGCTTGATAGGCCATCACCCAGAGATCGACCAGCAGGATCGGAACGATCAGCGAATAGATCGCCGGCGCGGTCAGCACGATTAGTGGGTTGGCCTGCAGGAAATACCTGGACGCCCGAACCTTGATGGCGCGCCGCAGCCGCTCGATGTCCTGCTCGAACACGATTCTGCGATTTTCGAACCGGAAGCGCAGCTCTTCGCGCCGTCTGGTCAGCTCGGCCTCGATCTCGGCTTCCACCGCCTTCATCTTGTCCATCAGCTCGGCGAGTTGCGGCATAGGGAATTCCCTTTCGTTTCCGGCGGAGGGGCTCATGGAACAGCAGGGAATGCAAGCAGATGCCACGAACTCAGCTGTCATCGCCCGGCTTGACCGGGCGATCCAGTACGCACAAGCCGGCGTGTACTGGATCACCCGCTTTCGCGGGCGATGACAGCTGTGATGGGGGTGTCATTCCCCGCCAGAAATCTCTAAATTGCGGCCATGCCAAAAACATCCGAAACAGCCGCCGCCACGCCCGTTGCCGTCAAAGCCCCTTCGAAGGGCGACCATGTCTTTCTGGTCGACGGCTCCTCCTATATTTTCCGCGCCTATCACGCGCTGCCGCCGCTGAACCGCAAGTCGGACGGGCTGCAGGTCAATGCCGTGCTCGGCTTCTGCAACATGCTGTGGAAGCTGCTGCGCGACATGCCGCCGGACAACCGGCCGACGCATCTGGCCATCATCTTCGACAAATCGGAAAAGACCTTCCGCAACGCGCTCTATGCCGACTACAAGGCGCACCGCCCGCCGGCGCCGGACGACCTGATCCCGCAATTTGCGCTGATCCGCGATGCCGTCCGCGCCTTCGACCTGCCGAGCATCGAGCAGATCGGCTTCGAAGCCGACGATCTGATCGCCACCTATGTGCGCGAAGCCTGCGAGCGCGGCGCCACGGCGACGATTGTTTCGTCCGACAAGGACCTGATGCAGCTCGTGACCGATTGCGTCACCATGTACGACACCATGAAGGACCGCCGCATCGGCGTCGCCGAAGTGATCGAGAAATTCGGTGTGCCGCCGGACAAGGTGGTCGAGGTGCAGGCGCTGGCCGGCGATTCCGTCGACAACGTGCCCGGCGTGCCCGGTATCGGCATCAAGACCGCGGCGCAGCTGATCGTCGAATATGGCGACCTCGAAACCCTGCTGGCCCGCGCAGGCGAGATCAAGCAGCCGAAGCGGCGGGAATCGCTGATCGAGCACGCCGAGAAGGCGCGCATCTCGCGAAAGCTGGTGCTGCTCGACGACAAGGTCGCACTCGACGTGCCGCTCGACGACCTCGCGGTACATGAGCCGGATGCGCGAAAACTGATCGCCTTTCTGAAGGCGATGGAATTTTCCACGCTGACGCGGCGGGTGGCCGAATATTCGCAGATCGATCCGGCGGATGTGGAAGCCGAGGGCGGAGAGCCGGGCAAGCGTCGCGATGGCAGTGACTGGAATGCCGACCTGCTTTCTGCTCCCTCCCCCCTTGCGGGGGAGGGCCGGGGTGGGGGGTCCAACAACGGCAGCGACTCGACTTCACCGCCCTCCCTGACCCTCCCCCGCCTAGCGGAGCTTCGCTCCGCGCGGGGGGGAGGGAATGCGCCAACTGCAGGGAAAGGCAGTGCGCACGCGACGGGGCCGGGCAACAAAGAAGTTCTCACCCCGGTCTCCCTCGCCGCCGCGCGCGCCGCCGCCGCGCGAAAACTGCCGGTCGATCGCAACGCCTATCAGCCGGTGCGGACGCTGGATCAGCTCAATGGCTGGATCGCACGCATCCACGACGCCGGCCACGTCGCCTTCGAAGCCAAGGCGAGTTCGATCGATCCGATGCAGGCCGATCTGATCGGCATCTCGCTGTCGCTCGGGCCCAATGACGCCTGCTATGTCCCGCTCGGCCACAAGCAGTCCGGCGACGCCGCCGGCCTGTTCGCCTCGGGGCTGGAGCCCGACCAGATCAAGGCCTCGGACGCGATCGAAGCCTTGAAGCCGCTCTTGGAATCCGCGGGCCTCCTGAAGATCGGCTTCAACATCAAGTTCACCGCGGTGCTGCTGGCGCAGCACAGCATCACGATCCGCAACCACGACGACGTGCAGCTGATGTCCTATGCGCTTGATGCCGGGCGCAACGCCCATGGCCTCGATGCGCTGGCCGAAATCTGGCTCGGCCACGCCATGCTGACCTATGGCGAGGTGATCGGGTCAGGCAAGGCCAAGGTCGCGTTCGATCAGGTGACCATCGACCGCGCCACCGCCTATGCCGCAGAAGACGCCGACGTGCTGCTGCGGCTGTGGCGGGTGCTGAAGCCGCGCCTTGCCGCCGAGCACATGACCACAGTCTATGAAACGCTGGAACGGCCGCTGATCTCCGTGCTGGCGCGGATGGAGCGGCGCGGCATTTCCATCGACCGCCAGGTGCTGTCGAAGCTGTCGGCGGATTTCGCGCAAACCGCCGCGCGGATCGAAGCCGAAATCCGCGAGATCGCCGGCGAGGAGGTCAACATCGGCAGCCCCAAGCAGCTCGGCGATATCCTGTTCGGCAAGATGGGCCTGCCGGGCGGCAGCAAGACCAAGACCGGTGCATGGTCGACTTCGGCGCAGGTGCTGGATGAGCTGGCGGAACAGGGTCACGAATTCCCGCGCAAGATTCTCGACTGGCGGCAGGTCTCGAAACTGCGTTCGACCTATACCGACGCGCTGCCGAATTACGTGCATCCGCAGACCCATCGCGTCCACACCACCTATGCGCTGGCGGCCACCACCACCGGCCGGCTGTCGTCGAACGAGCCGAACCTGCAGAACATTCCGGTGCGGACCGAGGATGGTCGCAAGATTCGCCGCGCGTTCATCGCGGCGCCCGGCCACAAGCTGGTGTCGGCGGATTATTCGCAGATCGAGCTGCGCCTGCTCTCCGAAGTCGCTGATGTCCCGGCGCTGCGCACCGCGTTCCAGGACGGCGTCGACATCCACGCCATGACGGCGTCGGAAATGTTCGGCGTGCCGGTCAAGGACATGCCGGCCGACATCCGCCGCCGCGCCAAGGCGATCAATATCGGCATCATCTACGGCATCTCGGCGTTCGGCCTCGCCAACCAGCTCAGCATTCCGCGCGAAGAGGCCGGCGCCTACATCAAGAAATACTTCGAGCGTTTCCCGGGCATCCGCGCTTACATGGATGCGACGCGCGATTTCTGCCGCGCCAACGGCTATGTGGAAACGCTGTTCGGCCGCAAATGCCACTACCCCGACATCA
>JAQGKA010000121.1 GCA_028290355.1 Tardiphaga sp.
CGTCGTCGAAGACGTGACCGAGATGGCCGCCGCAGCGGCGGCAATGGATCTCGGTACGGGTCATGCCGAACGTCGAATCCTTGCGCTCGCCAACGGCGTTTTCCAGAGGCTGGTAGATGCTCGGCCAGCCGGTGCCGCGTTCGAATTTGGTCTCGGACGAGAACAGCGGATTGTCACAGCCGGCGCAGGCGAAGATGCCCTTGCGATGTTCCTTCAGCAACGGGCTCGAGCCCGGCCGCTCGGTGCCTTCCTTGCGCAGGATCTCGTACTGCTGCGGTGTCAACTGCTTGCGCCACTCGGCATCGGTCTTCTCGATCTCGAATTTCTCGGCGGCGGCTTCGGCCGGCGTCACGCGCAGCCACCTGAAAGACAACAGCGCGGCCAGGCCTGTGACGGAAGCAAGCAAAAATCGGCGGTCGATCATAATGGTCTCCCTGGAGGTCGAGACAGTGATCTCGTTCGCATTCAAATACGGGCCGACGGGGCGGAAGTTACACAGTTGCGAGAGTATTTTTCTCACTTTCCTGCGAGAAGCCAGCCTTAGCCGCCGGAACTTTCGCCGCCGGTTGATCGCGATGGTGGCCTTGGCCCGCGCGTCCCCGCCTGGCGGTTGGCTTCCGCCAGCCTGATCTCGCGGATCTGCTCCCGCGCCTTGGCGCCTTCGCGATATCTCGCCAGCGCGCCCGCAACCGCCGAACTCTGCCGGTCCCAGACGCCGATGGCATGGCCGGCGATGCGGCCGGTACGGCCACCAGCCCAGACCAGCTCGAACGGCGAGAACAGCCGCCAGCGCTCGTCGCCGTCCAGCATGCCGGTGGCGATCAATTGCCCGGCCATGGCCGTGGTATTGAGGCCCTGGCGGCCGAAACCGCTGGCGACCCAAAGGCCGGGACGGATCTGGCCAACCTGCGGCATGCCGTGCACGGTCTGTCCGACGGCGCCGCCGAATGTCTCCGATATGGCGACCTTGCCGAGCGTCGGGAAGACGGTGCGAATTCGGCGCGCGATGGCGCCGGCGCAACGCTGCGGCCGCGCCGCCCAGGTGGTCTCTGGACTCGACCACATCAGCCGGTCGCCCTCGACGATGCGGAAATGGTCGATGCCGTCGGTGTCGGTCACCGAGCCCTGGAATGTCATCGCCTCGGCCAGCCGTTCGCCGAGCGGCTCCGTCACCGCCGCATAGCGCCACACCCGCAGCAGGGTTTGCGCCAGCCGCAGCGCGGGCGCGCCGAGGTGAATGTTGCCGGCCAGCACGATATGCGAGGCGCGCAGCCGCGCCGACGGCGTCACGATGCGCTTGCGGATGCCGGCGGCATCGAAGCTGACCAACGGGGTGTCCTCGAAAATCCGCACCCCCGCCTGCCTTGCCAGCGCCGCGAGGCCATGAAGATATTTGCGGCCGTCGATCTGGAACGCCTTGGGATAATATACGCCGTGGAAGTAACGCTTGGTCTTGAGCACGTCGCGGACGCGGTCGATCTGCCAGCCTTCGACCTCGGTATCGAAATCCTCGCCGAGCATCTGCAGCCGGGCGATCAGCCGGTCGCCGACATCGACGTTGGAAACCTGCAGCGCGCCTTCGCTGAGCGCGATGCCAGGCATCCGCTCTTCGGTGGCATTGGCCCGGACGTACTCGGCGCCCTGTTGTGACAGCGTCCACAACTCGCGGGCGTCTTCCAGCCCGACCCGCGCGATCAGGTCGTCGAGCGGCAGTCCAAAACCCGGCATCACCGCGCCGATCTGGTTGCCGGACGCATTCCAGCCGACATGACGACCTTCCAGCACCGCGACGCTGGCACCCCGCTTTGCAGCTTCCAGCGCAATGGTCAGCCCGGCCAATCCCGCCCCGACCACGCAGACATCGGCATCGAGACTGAAGGTCAGCCGCGAACGCTCCGGCAGGGCCACGGGGTCAGGTCCGTCTGTCACGGTCTCAGGAGCTGCGGTCATGGCGTTTTCTTACGGACCCGGTCGCCGCTTGTCACCTTGTCCTCACCTTCCATCTCCATTAATCGCAGGTGTAACCGGCGCAGCTGCGCCGCCTGCTTTTCCCTCCAACTGAGATCGCCATGCGCCGTTTGCTGCTGCTGCGTCACGCCAAGACCGAGAATCACGCGCCCAGCGGCAAGGATATCGACCGCCGGCTCGACCAGCGCGGCCGGAACGACGCCGCCACCATGGGCGCATGGCTGAACCGGCATCCACCGCTGCCCGATCTGGTCTGCGTCTCCACCGCCGTCCGGGCCAGGCAAACCTGGGACCTCGTCGCCGACGAAATGGGCAAGGCGAAACCGCAACCGCTGGTGGCGCATCTCGAGGAGCTGTATGGCGCCGGCCCCGGCGAACTGCTGTCGGTGATCCGCGCCGCCGCCGGCGAAGACCCACGGCGGCTGATGATCGTCGGCCACAATCCCGGCCTGCACGAACTCGCGCTCGGCCTGATCGGCGGCGGCGACGCCGAGGGCCGGAAGGCCATCGCCGGCAACCTGCCCACCGGCAGCATCGTCGCGATCGACTTTGCCACCGACGACTGGAACGACGTCGCCTTCCGTGGCGGCAAGCTGGTGCAATTCGTCAGCCCGAAACTGCTGAAGAGCGCCGACGAATAGACGCCACCGCATCTCCGCCAAACGTGCTACACTCCGGCACAATGGAGGCGCAGATGTACAAATCCATTCTCGTCCCGATCGACCTTTCCGAAACCGGACTGGCAAAGCCCGCCATCGCCGCCGCGGCGACGTTGTCGCAAACCTTCGGCGGCACGGTGCGGCTGCTGAACGTGCTGCCGATGACGCCGGTAATGCTGGCGGAATATGTCCCGGCGGATTTCGATTCCCAGCAGCGCGTGTCATCCGAGGAAGCGCTGGCCCTCGTCGCGCGGGAATGCGGCGTCGAGGCAGCCAAAATCTCTAGCGTGGTGCGGCAAGGCGGCATCTATCACGAGATTCTCGAAGAGGCTACCGCGATCAAGGCCGACCTGATCGTGATGACCTCGCACCGGCCGGCGATGCGCACGTATTTCCTCGGCTCCAACGCCGGCCATGTGGTGCGCTACGCAAAGTGTTCGGTGCTGGTGGTGCGGCCGTGACGGCGCTCAGGACGCGGGCCACTCGGCGATAAATCCCTTCGCCTTGTAGGGCTCGATCTTGTCCCATTCCGACAGCACCCGGATGCAAAAGTCTTCGTCGGTGTACCAGCGCTCAACTGGCGTATCAAAACTGCACGGTGATCAGCATCTTCTCCACCTCCGGCCAGTGCCGGTGCAGCGTCATAGGATAACGCCGCGCGGTCCATGTATTGCCCAGGCAGATGACGCTGCGGATGTTGGCAAGTCCGATTCTGGTCTCGATAACCGGCAGCGAGAAGATCACATTCTCGCCAGTGTTCATGGCACGGTGCTCTTCGAGAATGATCTCGGGCGGAATGCCGCGTGCGATCATCGCGCTTGTGATGATCTCGCATTCCGACAGATGCGAGCCCGGCGTCACGCCGCCGCTAACGATCGCCCAGCGAAAATAGCCCTCCCGCCATAGCCTGCAGGCTTCATCGACGCGCCGGCTGACACCCTCGCGAGTACCGAACACGAACAGGAGATCGGCAGGTTTTAGCGGCGTGTCGATCAGATGCGCCGCGTTGATCGCGGCAATTTCCTCGGCCGTCGGGAGTCGCCGCGCATCCTTCACGTCCGCCTCGCTTCGCAATGTCGGGCGACCATGATGGTGCGAGGCACACGCGCGAGAAACTCACAATTCATTGCCGCCGGTTACGGCAGCAAATCCGCAGGCACATCGCCAAAGGTGTAGTTGCGCGGCTTGTTGCAGCGAAGGAAGCCGCCGATCTGCCAGCCGAACAGTGCGCTGAAGCCGACGATGAACACGGCGCCGGCAAACTCGCCGGTGACGAGCGCACGCACCAGCAGCGCTGCCATCGCGATTCCGACCAGCGCCAGCGCAACCACAATCGCGGTGTAAATCCCCGGTCTCAGCCCGCCGCTCAGTGACGCGATGCCGCCCGCCACCGCCAACTGGCGATGCAGTTGCAGGATGAACGCGGCGTAGCCCGCCTGCGGCTGCATCAGCGCAACGGTCTGCTTGGAGGTCGACATGATGGCGATGCGGCCGCCGTCGGCATGGTGGATGTCCGCACGAAACCGCCTGTTCTGCATGCCCATCGGCCGGTACGACAGCCGGATCGCCGCGATATCCGCATAGCGCCACAGCCCGGACCTGCGCCCGGTGCGCCATGACAGGCCCTCCTCCGTTAGTTCGAACCGATGAGCGGCGCCGATCAGCGACGCCTTGTAGGCATAGGAATGCCCCGGCGCAGCGGCATCGACCGCGGCCGTCATTTCACCCCGGGCCCTGAAAAATGCCTTGAACAAGCCAGCCTGTCCCACGGACGACGACAACCCGGCGGGCGTTGCTTGCGCGGGCGCCCGGATGTCCCTTACAAGCCACGGAGACGGACGCAGGCGCAAGGGTGCGGTGCGCGCCGCGCCGATGGACCGCCCATGGCTGAGACGACCTATTTTCCGCGCCGCCTGATCCTTGCGGGCGCGATGATTTCCGGGGTGCTGCTGGCGCTGGCGGTGCACATGCTTGGCCAGCGTTTCGGGCTCGATCTCGGCGGGTTGTGGCGCACCGACGTCAGCGACTTCATGCCGGCCCGCGCCGCCATCGCGTGGTGGCTGATCGCTGCGATGGCCTTTGTCGGCGGCTATGTCACGGCGACATTGATGCACAGCGCAGCCTCCGGCCGTATCCCGCAGCGGATGCGGCAGTTTCTCATTGCGGTCGGCGTGCTGGTGCTGGCCGGCACCGGCCAGGCGGCTTCCGCACCAAGTCCGATCCCGACCGTCGCCGGTGTGGTCGCCGGTCTCGCCGCCCTGTGCCTGGGCGGGCTGATGGCATTTTGCGGCGCGCATTTCGCGCTGCGCAAAGCCTGATACCCCCCCGCCCCCCAAAAAAGTCGCGCGAGCCTCGCCCGCGCGCCTTTTTGCCTCAACGGATGCTCGCTGCGTTAGCTCGCAGCGCGCATGTTGATCCTGCCTTCGGCCAGCGAGGTCAGCTTCTTGTCGGTGGTCTTTTCCTCGTCCAGCGTCTTCTGCAGCACGGCGGCGCAGTCGTTGCGGCCGAGCTGGCGTGCCCAGGCGATCAGGCTGCCGTAGCGCACAATCTCGTAGTGCTCGGCGGCCTGCGCGGCGTTGATCAGCGCGGCGTCGAGCACCGCCTTGTCATCGACTTCGCCGGCGGTCTCGTCGGCTTCCTGGATGATGCCGTCGATCGCCGGACAGTCGACGGCCTTGACCTCGGCGCCGTGCATCTCGAATACCTGCTCGAGCCGCTGGACGTGCACCCGGGTTTCTTCAAGGTGCGTCAGAAAGGCCTGCTTGAGCATCGGATCGGTGGCCTTGTCCGCCATCTTCGGCAGCGCCTTCACCAGCTGCTTCTCGGCATAGTAGATATCCTGCAGCTGGTGCACGAACAGATCGTCCATGGTCTTGATGTCTTTTGTGAACAGTCCCATCGTTCCAATCCCGTTTTCTGGAGCGGACAGCGCCTTTACTGCGGCGCATTGTCTCGTTCGGTTGCGGTATTTCGCTAACCGGGACCACCCATCTATGTTCCTGGAACGGACGCTTTTTCAGCATGGAACATTGGCCGTTCCGCCCTATATGGGACACGGAGCTCGTTTACATCGGCTGATCGTGGGGCGGCGGTTGCCAGTCACAAGCGTTAGGACGATCGTCTGACGCGGCGTTAACAGTGCCGTTGTCAAGGGCTGCACAACGCGCCGTTTTTGCCGTAAGGGTTTTGGCTGATGAGTAAACTTCGCGTATGAGTGAATTGGTCGCCGCTTGCCGTCTATCGCCCCGATCGGCTTTCCACCTGTTCGCGCTCCGCCGGGAGGACGAATGCAACGATTGCTGACCGCGCTGGGGCAAGGCTTCAAGCATCGCATCGGCTGGAAACGGCTCGGTGTCGCGGCAAGCGTCCTGATCATCGCACTGGCGATCACGCATCTGGTCCGCACCCTCAAGGGTGTCGATGCCGGTGTCATCCTGTCGGCGATGGCCGAGAAGTCGCCCATGCAGATTGCGCTAGCAGCGCTGTGCGTGCTGGGCGCGTTCGGCACGCTGACATTTTACGATTACTTCGCGTTGCGAACCATCGGCAAGCCGCACATTCCCTATCGCATCGCGGCGCTGTCGGCCTTCACCAGCTACACCATCGGCCATAACATCGGCGCCACCGTGTTCACCGGCGGCGCGATCCGGTTCCGAATCTATTCGGACTACGGCCTGACCGCCATCGATGTCGCCAAGATCTGCTTCATCTCCGGTCTGACGTTCTGGCTCGGCAACACCTTCGTGCTCGGCGTCGGCATGATGTGGCATCCGCAGGCCGCCTCGGCGATGGACCTGCTGCCGGATGCCATCAACCGGCTGATCGGCCTCGCCTGCCTCGCCGGCATCGCCGCCTATCTGGTCTGGCTGTCGGTCGGCAAGAACCGCCGCGAACTTGGCCAGAACGGCTGGAAAGTAGTGTTGCCGTCGGCGCGGCTGACATTGCTGCAGATCCTGATCGGCGTGGTCGATCTCGGCTTCTGCGCGCTGGCGATGTATCTGCTGGTGCCCAACGATCCCGGCATCGATTTTGTCTCGCTGGCGGTGGTGTTCATCCTCGCCACCTTGCTCGGCTTCGCCAGCCATGCACCGGGCAGCCTTGGCGTGTTCGACGCCGCGATGCTGGTGGCGCTGCCGCAGTTCAGCCGGGAGGAACTGGTGGCGACGCTGGTGATGTTCCGGATCCTGTACTTCCTGATCCCGTTCGCCGTCGCCATTGCCATCATGGGCAGCCGCGAACTATGGCTCAACGTGGTCCAGCCCTGGCAGCGCCGCCGCGCCGCCGAGGAGGAAGCCGAGCAGCACGCCGCCGCCACGGCACCCGCGGTGGCGCAGCCGATGAAACGGCAGGCAAAAGGCTGAGCGCTGCAGCGCACCGGAATTATGGTGAGCCCCTCTTACTTCCGCCCCATCGGTGACGTTCAACACGCCATGACCGCAATTCGCATCAAACGCACGCTCATCCGCTTCGCCCTGCTGCTCGGAGCATTCGGCGCTCTGCCGATCAACTGGGCGGCCGCGCAGGCTGCAGCCACCGGCCCGATGCAGATTTCCTGGGAAGTCCGCAACCGGTTCCGGCTGTTTCGCGAGGAGCGCGACTTCCAGCTTCATGCCGATACGTTGCGTAATCGCAGCGTTCTCGCCTCCGAGCAGGCGCTCGAAGTTCAAAGCGACGGCCGCGGCTGGGCGCGTAACACAGTCAACCGGCTCTGCATCGATCTCGCCGGCAAGGTCAGCGAGCCCTGCACCCGCGACAGCATCAAGGAAAGCTACCTGACCCCGACCGAGCATCCGGTCACGGTGCGTCTCACCGGCGAGATTCCGGTGGGCGCCGTCTGCGCCTGGACCTTCGACGACGGCGACGGGCCCCGGCAATCGAATTTGGACTGCGCCGAGCCGGTCAATTTCCGCGCGATCTATGGCAAGCGTACCGTCGCCATCGTCGACGTCACCAGCGGCGCCGAGGCGCCGCTGCGCATCACCACCGACATCATGGTACGCGACGTGCTGATTGCCGGGCTCGGCGATTCCATCGCATCGGGCGAAGGCAACCCGGATCGCCCGGTCGCGCTGTCCGACGACGGCTTCTGCTTTCGCTCTTATCTTGGTGGCGCGACCGACCAGTTCTATCGGCCGAGCCGCGCCGGCTTCAAGGGCGGCCGCTCCTGTGATTCCTACGAGTCGCTGCAGGCCTGGCAGCGCCAGAGCGCGCTGTGGCTGAGTTCGGCATGCCATCGCTCGCTGTACAGCTACCAGACCCGCACCGCACTGACGCTGGCCGTGCAATATCCGCATATCGCCGTGACCTATCTGCCGCTGGCCTGTTCCGGCGCGACCATTGCCGACGGCCTGCTCGGCCCGCAGCGCGCGCGCGAATGCCTCTCCACCAAGACGGCGGTGAACTGCCAGGGCAGCGTCAACGCGCAGCTCGCGGAACTGCGCGAGGCGATGACCGCGGCGAAGCGCCGCCAGCCGGCCCGCAGGCTCGACCTCGTACTGCTCTCGATCGGCGCCAACGACATCAATTTCTCCGGCCTCGTCGCCGACGTCATCGTCGATAACGGCACTGAGCGCGCGCTGTTCAAGCGCGGCGGCATTCTGGGTTCGGTGGACGATTCCCGCGCGGCGCTGGCGCGCGACCTGCCGGCCGGCTTCGGCAAGCTGCGCGAAACGCTGAAGCCGCTGCTCGGCGGCGACCTGTCGCGCGTGATCTTCACGGCCTATGCCAATCCGACCTTCGCGGGCGGCGCACCCTGCCCCGGCGGTCCCGCCGGCTTCGACGTGCATCCATCGTTCAATGCCGACCCGCGGCGGCTCGCCAATGTCGCCAATTTCGTCGAGAGCGAATTCCTGCCGCAGCTGAAGGCCATCGCGCTGTGCCAGGGCGGCATCCTGTGCCGCAATCCGGAGGCCGACCGCATGACCTATGTCGATGCGCATCAGTCCACCTTCGCCAATCACGGTTTTTGCGCGCGGTCGTCGTCGGATCCGGAATTCGATCGCGCCTGCTTCTCCGCCAAGGGCGAAAGCTTCGATCCGGACATCGTCGCCGCCTCCGCGCAGCCGATGCTGTGCGGCCGCGGCGCCAGCGAATTCCGCGCCTACCTGCCGCGCGGCCGCTGGATCCGCGACGCCAATGACAGCTACTTCGCGGCGATGACCTATCCACAGGGCATGTCCGCCGCGGTGCAGCCGGCCGACATCCACGATGCCACCTGGGGCGTGCTGTCGGCGGTCTATGGCGGCGCAATCCATCCCACCGCCGAAGGCCACGCCGCGATGGCGGATGCGGCCGTGCCGGCCGCCGCCGCCGTGCTCCGGCTCGGCGCCGAAGCGGAAGTGACCAGCGAGCCGCTCGGGCAGCCGGTGCAGCTGCGACCGTAAGGGCGGGCGTTATTCAGGTTTGGTCTGTGAAATGCGACGAACTGTACCGCGCGTACTGACTTACTCTCTCCCGCAAGTGGGGCGAGCGCGCGCTTGCGTTGCCTCCGCTCGGAGGCGAAGCAGATCAGATTCTTCTAATGCGCGACCGGCGGGTTCTTCTTCGCCACCGCCACGGTCGGCTTGAGCGGCGCCGGGGCTACGGGCGCCGGCTTGGTCGTTGCCGCAGCCAGGGTCGGCAGATATTTCGCGATCACGGTCGGATCGAGCGAGGCGAGGTTGGTCTCGGGCAGCCGGTACCAGGTCTCGTCCTTGCCGAGCAGCGCGATGCCCCAATAGCCGCGCACGGTCAGCGTCTGGCCATCGGGGCTGACGCTCATCTTGGCCTTGTAGATCTTGCCGTCGCGGGGATCGAGAATGTTGCCGTTCTCGTATTTCAGTCCATCCTGCTTCATGTCGCGGATGAACGAGATTCCGAGTACCGGAGCGTTCTTGCGATCGTCGACACACTTGGCACAGATTTCGTTGGGTTCGTCGCCGGGATCGGGAAAGGTTTTGGCGATCGCGCCTTCGAAGATGCCGCCGCGATCGAGCATCAGCACCCAGACCACCGGCTTGCCCTTCTCGACCTTCTGCCAGAGACCCGCCGCGGTCGGCTCTGCCGCCTTGAGCGGAGCAGCGAACATCGCCAGCGCGGCTAGACCGGACGCGATCGTCAGTTGGGATCGAATTCGCACCATCGTCATCCCCGAAATTCAGCTGCGATCCATGCGCCTGCACAGTCAATCAACTGTTCGCGAGGTACAGAGTGCCGCCGCTTGATGGCTTTTGCAAGATTTCTGATCACGCGCAATATTTCTGATCGTGACACCTGCCACAGCTTTGTCACAAGCCAGTCAATCGTTGGCGACGGAGGTTCCCCGCAAGGCTGTCGCCCGTCATATGAAGGATCGCGCAGGCAAATTCGCCGATCTAGTTGACCCCGAGCTTCTTCTGCAGGCTCGACGACGACGTGGTGTATTGAAACACCAGCCGCTTGTCCGGATAGACGTAGCGATGCGCCTTCTGCGCCATCAGCGCACCCTCGTGGAAACCGGACAGAATCAACTTCAGCTTGCCGGGATAGGTGTTGATATCGCCGATCGCGAAGATGCCGGGCACGTCGGTCTCGAACGACGCGGTCTCGACCGGCACCAGATTGTTCTCGAGCTTGACGCCCCAGTTCGCGACGGGTCCGAGCTTCATGGTCAGGCCGAAGAACGGCAAGATGGTATTGCAGTCGATCCTCGTGGTCTCGTTGTCGCTGCCCTTGACCATGGCACCGGACAATTTGCCGTTCTCGCCTTCTAGGCCGGTGACCTGACCGATCTTGAGGTCCATTTGTCCCGAGGCAACCAGCGCGCGCATCTGCTCGACGCTGTGCGGCGCCGCGCGAAAATCGTCGCGCCGATGCAGCAGCGTGACGCGTTTCGCGACGGGATGCAGGTTGAGCGTCCAGTCCAGCGCGGAGTCGCCGCCGCCGACGATCAGCAGATCCTTGTCGCGAAACTGCTCCATCTTGCGCACGGCGTAGAACACCGAGGTGCCTTCATAGGCTTCGATGCCAGGCACCGGCGGCCGCTTCGGCTGGAACGATCCGCCGCCAGCCGAGATCACCACCACCTTGCATTCGAACGCCTGTCCGGCGTCGGTGGTGACGCGAAACAGCGGATCGCCGATCTTCTCGATGGTTTCGACCATTTCGTTGAGATGAAAGGTCGGGCTGAACGGCTTGATCTGTTCCAGCAGCGCGTCGGTGAGGCCCTGCCCGGTGACGAACGGAATCGCCGGAATGTCGTAGATCGGTTTTTCCGGATAGAGCTCGGCGCACTGCCCGCCCAGCTTGTCGAG
>JAQGKA010000127.1 GCA_028290355.1 Tardiphaga sp.
CGACCAGAGCATGAGCGATCTGCAGCAGGACCAGCAGGGCCTGCGCGATCGCCTGAAGAAGCTGCAGGACCAGCTCGCCAAGCAGGGCATGGGCCAGGGTCAAAAAGGCCAGAAGGGCCAAAAAGGCGAGAAGGGTCAGGGCGGCGAACAGGGCCAGCAGGGTGATCAGGCGGACGGCGACGGCGATGGCGACGATGGCCTCGGCGATGCCGATTCGGCGATGGGCGATGCCGGCGGCCGGCTCGGCGAAGGCAATGCCGATGGCGCGGTAGATTCCCAGGGCAAGGCGCTCGATGCGCTGCGCAAGGGCGCGCAGAGTCTCGCGCAGGCGATGCAGCAGGGTGACGGCGAAGGCCAGGGCGATGGCCCCGGCAACACGCCCGGCCGTCAGCAGAGCGGCGGCAGGGAGAGCGATCCGTTGGGGCGGCCGTTGCACGGCCGCGAACTCGGCGACGATCTCACGGTGAAAATCCCCGGCGAGATCGACGTCCAACGCGTCCGAAGGATTTTGGAAGAACTCCGCCGCCGCCTCGGCGACACCACCCGCCCGCAGCTCGAACTCGACTACATCGAGCGGCTGCTGAAGGATTATTGATCAGTCTGTCGTAGGCGCGCTGTTCCCCTCTCCCCTTGTGGGAGAGGGTGGCCGCGCGAAGCGCGGACGGGTGAGGGGTACCGCGCACTCAGGCCCCTCATCCGGCACGGACGGAGCCTGTCATCGGGCGGCGCCTTGCGCCGACCCGTTGGTCCGCGCCACCTTCTCCCACAAGGGGAGGAGGAGGTCACGGTGCGACAATCGCATGCACGCTAATCCCTTGTCCGCGATGCCAGCGCGTCTGCCACGGCGGTGCGAATGTCCGCCACCGAGAACGGCTTCGTCACCACGTCGTGCACAATGGCATTGAGGCCCGACGCGCGTTCGCGCTGGTCGGCGAAGCCGGTCATCAGCAGGATCGTCAGATCCGGAAAATCGCGCGCGGCGGTCAGCGCCAGCGCGATCCCGTCCATCACGGGCATCTTGATATCGGTAAGCAGCAGGTCGAACGCGGCCGGGTCGCTGTTCAGGATCTCCAGCGCCTCGGCGCCGTCCTGCGCGGTGACGATCTCATGGCCGTCCATGGCAATGGCGCGGGCCACCAGCAACCGCATCGATTCCTCGTCATCGGCAATCAGGATCCGCGGCATAACAACTCCTTCGGACTAGGCGCCGCTGCCGGCGATGTCGCGCCTGTTGAAGAAGCGGACATCGAGGCTGCGGCCTTCAGCCGGCGGCGACGCCAGCCGCGAGCGGAACCAGGCCTTGTCGCCGGGATTGAGCCCCTGCTGTTCCAGCACCGCGTTCCAGGCGTAAATCTCGGTGCCCTGGGCGTCGCGGACGACGAAGCGTAGCCGCGGCAGCGCGACCGGGATGCTGCGGCTCTCGCCGACAATATTGCCTTCGATCACCAGCACCGGCTTGCCGTCGACCGTCTCGGTGGTGACCTTGACGTCCTTGAACGCCAGCCCCCGCAGGTTCACGTGGAGCCCGACCATCTGGTAGAATGAGGCCGTCTGCGGCAGCAAGCGGACCACGTCGACGCGCCAGATCATCAGCGCCAGCACCAACGCGGCCATGCCGGCGCAGGCGACGGGAAGACTGAGGCGCGGCATATAGGGGATGCGCAGCGAAATGTTCGGGACGAAACGCCCCAGCGCGGATAGCCGCGAGGGGCGGGCGAAGCGGGATCCGACGGGCTGGTCGTCCCGCGCCATCGCGGTCCAGTCGGCGTCCTCGGTCTGGTGATTGGCGTCGGTCGGCCAGTCGCTCGAAATCGAGGGGCTGTCGACCACCGGGACGTCGCTCTCCGCGGTAGTCTCTGGCTCGTCGTCCGTGATCCCCCAGGCGCTCATGTCCTCATTGGGATCGGGCTCGTTCGCGGCGATGGCGGGAACAAGGACTTCGGTGCGGGCGAGATCCTCCGGCCGCGCCAGCCAGACCTCCTTGCAGCGCGAGCAGCGGACCGTGCGGCCCGCGTCGCCAAAGGTGGCCGGATTGACGGCATAGGATGTCGTACAATGGGGGCAAACGATATGCATGGAGCGAGTCGCCGATGACATGGCCGGCAGGCTACAAGACGACCGTTAACGAATCGGAAACCATAACGGCCGCACAAGCAATTGTGGGTCTTTCCATTATCGGTCGTGGGACCGGTTCGCGCCTCATCGAACGGAGCTGAATGTGGTCCGGTTCGAAAATGTCGGCCTGCGCTACGGGCTTGGCCCGGAGATTCTGCGCGACCTCAGTTTCCAGATCCCGGCGCATTCCTTCCAGTTCCTCACCGGCCCGTCCGGCGCGGGCAAGACTTCACTGCTGCGTCTGTTGTTCCTGTCGTTGCGGCCGACGCGCGGGCTGGTCAACCTGTTCGGCAACGACATCTCGCTGCTCGGCAAGGACGAGATCGCCAATCTGCGCAAGCGGATCGGCATCGTGCTGCAGGATTTCCGCCTGCTCGACCACATGACCACCTATGAAAATGTCGCGCTGCCGTTCCGGGTGATGGGCCGCGACGAGTCCAGCTACCGCCGCGAGGTCATCGACCTCCTGAAATGGGTCGGGCTTGGCGAACGCATGGACGCGCTGCCGCCGATCCTGTCCGGCGGCGAAAAACAACGTGCCGCCATCGCGCGGGCGGTGATCGCGCGGCCGCTGCTGCTATTGGCCGACGAGCCGACCGGCAACGTCGATCCGACGTTGGGCCGGCGGCTGCTGCGGCTGTTCATCGAACTCAACAAGTCCGGCACCGCGGTGATCATCGCGACCCATGACATCACGCTGATGGACCAATACGACGCGCGGCGCATGGTGCTGCACCAGGGACGGCTGCATATCTATGAGTAAGATCGGGGAGGAACATGGTGCGCTGATGGACCTCGGGCATGATCGCCCGCAGGTCCCGGTGAAAGCGCGCAATTCCTCGCCGATCGTGCCGCGCGGTTCGATCGCCGGCCGCGCGCTGGTCGCGGTCGTTGCGATCATGACGTTCCTCGCCTCGATCACCACCGGCGCGGTGCTGCTGATATCGGCCTCGGCTTCGGAATGGCAGTCGGAAGTCGCCAGCGAGATCACCATCCAGGTCAAGCCGGTCGGCGGCCGCGATCTCGAACGCGACACGCTGGCGGTGGCGGAAGCGATCCGCGCCCAGCCGGGGATCGTCGAGGTGCGGCCTTACACCAAGGCAGAATCTGCGGGCCTGCTGGAGCCATGGCTTGGCAGCGGCCTGTCGCTGGATGAACTGCCGGTGCCCCGCGTCATCATCGCACGTGTGGTGCCGGGCACGCCGCTCGATATCGCCTCCCTGCGCAGCCGGGTGACGCAGACGGTGCCGAATGCCAGCGTTGACGATCACCGCGCCTGGATCGAGCGGATGCGCTCGATGACCGGGGCCACCGTCTTTGCCGGCCTCGGCATCCTGGCGCTTGTCATCATTGCGACCATCATTTCGGTTTCCTTCGCCACCCGCGGCG
>JAQGKA010000166.1 GCA_028290355.1 Tardiphaga sp.
GGCCGCGGTGCGCCCGACGATGGAATTGCCGGCCCAGAACAGCGAGGTCAGGCTGAGCAGCAGATAGGGCTGGTGCGACAGCCAGCCGATCGGGCCGCGGCCGGTCGAGGTGGAAGAGGTCATGTCAGGCCTGAAGGAGATGCGGCGTGGGACGCCCGGGTCGCCTGACAGACACGGAATTTCATGGGAGTTCAATAGCCGCGGTGCATTGCGACCATGCGCGGAGCCGACGCGTATATGCTGCGCCGCCGTCGCCTAGCACCAGTCCGGCAAGTCAACGATGGCGCCGATCAGATTGCCTAACCGCGAAGTCTACCAGCCGGGATTCCAGCGGTTGTCCCATCCGCCATTCCAGTCGCGCGTGGTGCGGCCCCTGCGCCGCTGTTCGCCGAAGGCGAGGCGCGGGTTGAGGATGCAGTCGCCGCGCTGGCCGCTCACGGTGGCCATGCACTGCCGATACGAGGTGAAGGAACAACTCGGATTGAATCCGTTGAACGAGGTCCGCTCGCACCACGGATAGTCGCGCGCCATGCTCGGCGTCGCGCCCATCACGGCGAGAAGCGCCGCTGCTGCCAGAATTGAACGCATGTCGATCCTCCCAGGTGGTCTGCCCGTATAATTCCGCAATTCCGATTGTCGTTCCGATCCGGCGCGATGGCCATTCAAACTTCCGGCAGAACCGGCCATACGCCTCAATCCGTCAGCGCCGCCGCCATCGCCTCCAGCGCCTTGCGCGCATCGCCCGGAGCGATCTCGATCTGCAGCCCGCGCTGGCCGCCATTGAGATAGACCGTGGTTTCGCTGAGTGCCGCTTGCTCGATCGCCACCGGCACGCGCTTTTTGGGCGCGAATGGGCTGATGCCGCCCACATGATAGCCGGTCAGCCGCTCGGCGTCGGCCGGCCGCATCATTTTCGCGGCCTTGCCGCCAAATGCCGCGGCGAGCTTCTTCATGCTGACCTCCTTGTCCGACGGCACCACGACGCAGACCGGCCGGCCGTCGACTTCGGCCATCAGCGTCTTCAGCATCCGCTGTGGCGCGATGCCGAGCGCGGCCGCCGCCTGCAGGCCGATGCTGTCGGCATCGGGATCGTAGTCATAGCTGTGCAGCCTGAAGGGGACGCCGAGTTTCGTCAGCGCCAGCGTCGCGCGGGTGGTTTTCGACATGCTTACCTCCGTTCACCGGTCTGGCGCCGGGCGCCGGAACCTGTTGCCGCGCCGCACGTTTTCTCAGCGAAACCGGAGGAGGCCATCATGGGACTAGCGACTTACGCCATTATCGAAACCGGCAAAACCGAAATCGCCGGCCCGGAGATCCGCAGCACCTGGGGCGTTCTCCACGACGGCGATGTCGAGGGCACGTTCGCCACCAAGGAATCCGCCTTCGAGGCCGCGGTGGCGGCCGCTTCGTTGGCGGTACGCGAGGGCCACGAGGTGCATGTCACGGTACCCTCCCGCGACGCCGGCAACCGGACCGCGCTGGGCGGAGCGAGCAATTGAGGTGGGATCACGCGGCGGCGATGGCTTCGATTTCGATCAGGAAGTCCGGGCCATAGAGTTTTGAGACTTCGACCAGGGTGATCGCCGGGGCAGCGGGCGGCGTGACGCTGGCGAAGAAGCGGTTGCGGGCTTCCCGATAGGCCGAGAGGTTCGCCATATCCCGCACAAACACCGTCAGCTTGACCAGATGCCCCGGCGTGCAATCCACCGCCTGCAGCGCGATCCCCAGATTCCGGAACACCTGATCTGCCTGTGCAGCAAAGTCATCCTTGCCGACCAGTTCGCCGCGCTGATCCAACGCCGTCTGTCCGGCGATGAAGATCATGCGGCCGCCGCGGACCTCCACGATCTGCGAATAGCCGGGCGGTTCACCGAGCCCGGACGGGTTGATGCGCCGGATCGTATCAAAGGTGTTGCTCATCCGAGACCTTCCCGAGAATCCCACGCGTCGGTTTGCCATTGTGCCACAGCCAGACGCTGATGGCGCCGGCGCGGCCGCGGAGGTGCATTTCGGATGGGCCGGTGAGCGTGCCCGAGGTCAGCATCGAACAGTCGCCTGCCGCGCGCAGCATGTCGTCGCTCAGGGCGACTTCGGCGCCGTGGCTCGCCGCCACTTCCATCAGGCGGCTTGCGACATTGACGGTATCGCCGGTCGCGGTGATGTGCTGGTAGCTGCCGCCGCCCAGCCGGGATGCGACGATCTCGCCGAAATGTGCGCCGACCTTGAAGTCGATCTGGTCGGCGATCCCCGCTGGCAGATCGCCGAGCCATTGCTCGGTGCGGGCGGACAGGCCGACGCAGCAGCGCGCGGCGTTGCCGGCGTCGGCCGCCGTTGCTTCGGGCAGGCCGAACAGGATCATGGCGCCGTCGCCCATGAAGCTGGTGACCACGCCGCCTTGCGCCACCGCTTCCTGATCGATCAGCGCATGGAATGATTTCAGCAGGTCGCGAAGCGCATCGGCGTCCAGCCTTTCGCTCAGCGCGGTGAAGCGCGACAGGTCGATGAAGACGACGGCGGCGTTTTGATGGATCGGTTCGAGCAGGAAGTCCGGATTCTTCTCCAGCCATTGGCGCAGGCCGGGCGCCTGGAATTGCTGCAGCAGGCTGCTCTTTGTCGCGAAGTGCTGGGCGCGCCGCCGGCCGATCCAGATCTGCAGCGCGCCGAACAGGATGACGGGCGGTGCGGCAGCAGCGATTGGCAGCGCGGCGCTCATCCAGATTCCATGGGCATAGGCGACGACATTGACGGTCACCCAGATCGCTGCGACGGCTGCGATCGCGACGAGGCCGACGACGCTGCGCCGCCACGCCAGCAGGCCAATGGAGATCATCGCCAGCAGGATCGCGACTATGGCGTCGGCGAGGCGCACCGATGGGTTGCGGACCAGGGCGTCCTTGGCCAGCAGATGGGTGATCGCCGTGGAGACCACCTCGACGCCGGGCATTACCGGATCGAACGGCGTCGGGAAGAAGTCGCCGCCACCGGTGACGGTGACGCCGATCACCACGACGCGATCCTCGATGTCGGCGCGCGCCAGTTGGCCGTTCAGCACCGAGGACGCGCCAATGGTGCGGATCGTGCCGCGCGGGCCGTAGAACGACACCGGCAGCGAATGGCCGACATCGGTCGGGACGTCGTTTCCCGCCAGCACAAAGTTGTCCGGCGCGATCTTCGGATCGTCGCGT
Organism: Tardiphaga sp.; assembly: GCA_028290355.1. Taxonomy (GTDB): domain Bacteria; phylum Pseudomonadota; class Alphaproteobacteria; order Rhizobiales; family Xanthobacteraceae; genus Tardiphaga. Next base: position 3,186 of record JAQGKA010000166.1, read on the forward strand.
GATGCCGCGGAAGCGACGCGCAGCGGCAGCGACACCAGCACGGCATCATCGGAGCGAAACAGCATCGGAATCGAGCGTGGAATCCCGCTTTGGTCGGCAGTCACGTTGACGACGCCGACACCGGCCTGATCGGCGAAGACTTTCAGCGGCAGCAGGAAGCGCGCGGCGGTGGGCAGATGCGCCAGCGGCCCGCCGCCTTGCGCGGCGACCGTCTGCCGGGCTTCGTCAAACACCGCGGCGGCGGCAATCACCGCATGGGTGTTGCCGAGCGACCGCGCCAGCGCCGAGTCGCCCTCGCGCGTGCCGGCATCGACCAGCAGCAGATCGACCACGACGACCTTCGGTTTGTGGCGCGCGATCTCGTCGATGATGTTCGCCAGCGTGGCGCGGGGCAGCGGGTAGCTGCCCTGTTCGCGTACCACCGCATCGTCGATGGCGACGATGGTCACCAGATCGGGGGGCGTCCTGACGCCGCGCGCCAGCACGCGCAGATCGGTCAGCGTCGCCTCGAGGCGATCGAGGAAGCCGACGTCGCCGCGGCCATGGCCGAACGCCAGCGCTGCGGCCCACAGGCCCGCCAGCACCACGGCGATCGGCGTTTGCAGCGCGCGCGCTTTCATCGTCCTCCAACGTCCAAAACGCTCTGGCGAAAAATTTCTAGCGTCTCAGCCGCGCCATCAGGGCGGCGACGCGCGGCGCGGGCCAGCGCTTCACCTCCAGCGGCGTCGCGCTGTCATCGACATCGACGCCTTCACCGGGGCCGAGCACCACGCGGCCCGGCGCGGAAGGCCGGCGCACGCCGACGCGACCGCTGTCGACGAACACCGACGTCTTGCTGCCTTCGGCATCGACCGCCCATTTGGTGCCGCGCACCGCGGCGATCGCCTGCGGCGTGATCACCTCGAACTGCTGGCCGGTCTTTTTCTTTGGCGCCTCGACGAACACCGCCTTGCTCTGCAGGTCGACGCCATCGACCTGGCCGTTGCGGTCGCGATCCAGCAGCGTGAACCTTGCGCCGTCTTCGGCGACGATGGTCAGCCCGCCGCCACAGCGCAGGACCTGCGGTCTGCCCGGCGATTGCTGCGCCGTGCAGCCCATGCCGGGTTGCTGTGCCGATGCGGCGCCGACGCAGGCGAACGCGCCCAGCGCGACGGCCATCCATGCTGAAATTCTCATGCCCGGTACTCCATACAGGCGATGCTACTTAGGCGATTTCCCGCGCCATTTAGTTCAACGTCTGCACAATAACATTCGCGCTGCGGCGGTACTTAAATAAGGCGCGCCGGAGAGGATGAGCTGGGGGCTGCTATGCTATTGTTGCCGTTGCTAATTTTGCAATCAAACCGGTTTGCATAGCGCATACCCGGCGGGTCATTCCGGCAGCCCGGCTTTTCGCATGCCCTCCGCGAACGCGGCGAGATCTTCCGGTCGGTGAATCGGGAGCCATTGCCTGAGATTGGAGATGCGCAGCGTGGGATCGAGCTCGCGCAAGTGATCCATCGCTCGCCGGCCTTCGTCCGTTCGGCCGGCCAGTGCGTGGCTCGCTGCGATGATACCGACCACCATCAGGAAACTCGGCAAATCCCTGGATGCCTTCTCCGCCCAGGACGACGCCTGGTCAAAGCGTCCCGCGAAGAGATGCGCGACCGCCATTCCGGCCTGCATTCGATATAGTTCCGGATCGAGGGGACTGAGGCGCATGGCACGCGCAAAGTGCTCGATGGCACCGTCGGGTTCGCCATGCCAGACTCTCAGGAATCCGCCGAGAAACCAGGCCGCCGCGAGGTTCGGATTGAGTACGAGCGCCCTGTCGAGCAGCGCGATGCCGCCATCGAGTTCGCCCGCGAGATGGGCCAGCGCGTGGCCAGCTCTCGTGAGTGCGACTGCGTCGTCTCTGCCCAGTTCGACCGCGCGGCGGGCCATTCGCGCACCTTCGGCTACATCCTGCGGGACGTCGGTCATCCAGCCATTGACCTTGCGCCAGAAATGACTCCACGCCGCCATCGCGTAGGCCGATGCGAAATCCGGATCGAGCCGTATTGCTTTTTCGAATAGCGGCAGCGCCTCGTCGATGGCCTCCCTGGTTCCCAGATTCAGCTTCGCCGTTCCGCGCAGATAATAATCATATGCGCTGAGATTTTCGGTTGGCTTTTGCTTTGCGCGTTCGGCCTCAGCGCGCTCCAGCTGCGGCGCAATCGCGCCGACGACGCTCGCGGCGACCTGGTCCTGCAGCTCGAAGATGTCGTCGAGCGTGCCTTCGAAGCGCTCGGCCCAGAGATGCGCCCCGGTCGTCGCGTCGATGAGCTGCCCCGTGATGCGCACCCGGTTCGCGGCCTTGCGCACGCTGCCTTCCAGCACATAGCGCACACCCAGCTGGCGGCTTACCTCTTTCACATCTACGGCGCGGCCTTTGTATGTGAAGCTTGAGTTGCGCGCGATGACGAACAGCCAGCGCATGCGCGACAGCGCCGTGATGATGTCCTCCACCACGCCGTCGGCGAAGTACTCCTGCTCGGGATCGCCGCTCAGGTTCAGGAACGGCAACACCGCGATCGACGGTTTGTCGGGAAGGGTCAGCGCAGGCGCAGCTGTTGCATTCGATCCGGCTGGCTCAGTCGCCAGGGAGCTGAAGTCGCCCGACGATTGGCTTTCCCTGACGTCGCCAACGAACCGGAATCCCTTGCGGGCGACTGTCCGGATCAGGCGCTGGTCCGCGCCGCTGTCATCGATCGCCTTGCGCGCCGCGTTGATGTGACTGGTCAGGGTTGATTCAGAGACGATCCGCCCATTCCACACCGCGTCCAGCAGCCCATCCTTGCTGACAACGTGCTCCCGATTCTGCACCAGATAGAGCAGCAGGTCGAAGACTTGCGGCGCGGTGGCGATCACCTCGGGTCCCCGCGTCAGCTGCCGCCGGTCGGGGTCGAGCACATAGCCTTCAAACAGAAATTGCACGTCGGCGCTCCATAAACCCTGTGCGCATGCGTCCGGCATCTGGCCAAGGCGACCGGGCTCACTCCGTCCAGCAAGCCTAGCACAGCGGACATCCCGGGTTACCGTTTCCTGCGCGCCCTTGAGACGCATGACAAGGCAAACTCAAGGGAAATCCAAGCTTGCCGCAAGGTCTTTCAGCCCGGTGACAGGCATCCTACCTGCATTGATCGCAACGCAGTGTTCGATCGCCAGATGGAGGAGAGCAAGATGAAGATCGTGGTCATCGGAGGCAGCGGCCTCATCGGAAAGAACGTTGTCAGCAAGCTTCGCAAGCAGGGCCACGACGTCGTCGCGGCGTCGCCCGCCTCGGGCGTCAACACCATCACACGCGAGGGACTGGCCGAAGCGCTGATGGGTGCCCAGGTCGTCGTCGACGTCGCGAACTCGCCGTCGTTCGAGGACCAGGCGGTCCTGAAGTTCTTCGAAACGTCGGGTCGCAACCTGCTGGCCGCCGAAGCCGCGGCCGGCGTCGGACATCATGTTGCCCTGTCGGTGGTCGGCACCGAGCGCCTTCTCGATAGCGGCTACTTCCGCGCCAAGCTGGTGCAGGAAAATCTGATCAAGGCCTCCGGGATTCCGTACACGATCCTGCGGGCGACGCAGTTCTTCGAATTCATCAACGCCATCGTCCAGTCGGGCGCCGACGGCGATGTGTTTCGGCTGTCACCTGCGCATTTTCAGCCGATCGCGTCCGACGATGTCGCCGCCGCGCTGGCCGAGCTTGCAGTGGGTGCACCGCTGAACGGCACCGTCGAGGTAGCCGGTCCCGAGCGGCTTGGTCTCGACGTCTTCGCTCAGCAATTTCTGGCCGCCAAAGGCGACAAGCGCCGGGTGATCGCCGACATCCACGCAGGCTACTTCGGCGCTGCGCTGGACGACAAATCGCTGACGCCCGGCGATCGCCCGCGACTGGGGCCGACCCGTCTCGCGGACTGGCTCAGCCAGGCTGCGGCCAACACATAGCCGCCACGGTCCGTGCGGCAAGCGGCGCCAAGGACATCTACTATCCCGGTGCGCCGCACGGCATCATGGCTACGCATCAGGACCGGGGCGCCGAGTTGCTCGCCTCATCACCGGCATTATCATCCCGGTCGCATGGCCGGGATGACAGTGTGCGCACTATTTCGCGGATTTCACTTTCTTGAAGTCCGCAAAGCATTCGTCGAGTACCTGCCGGGTGAACCGGCCGATCGCCGCATATTCGATCTCGGTGAGGTTGGCGAGCGAGACCCGCGCCGAGGTATCGACCACGTCGAATCCGTTGCCGGGCAGCAGCACCACACCGGTCTCTTCGGCGAGCCGGAACAGGAAGCTGATGCCGAGGTCGCTCTTGATGAACCAGGCGCGGAATTCAGGGCCGTACAGCGTACCGCCGATCTCTTGCAGATCGATCAGCGAATAGTAGTTGATGTCGTTGAGCTGGTGCGGCGCCATCACGCCCATGTTGCGGTACAGGGTCTGGTATCGTTTGCGGATCAGCTGCTTGGCGGCATCCTTGTAGCGATGCTCGCGGTCCATCAGGCCGTTCAGCGCGAACAGCGCCATCTGCAGCTGCTGCGGCACCGACAGGCCGGCGGTGTGGTTGAGCGCCACCGCGCGGCTGTCGGCGACCAGCCGATCGATGAAGGCCACGCTGCGCGGCGTGGTGGTCAGCGACGCGTAGCGCTTGTCGAGCAGCAGCTTTTCCTGCTCCGGCAGCGCCGCCAGTGCGGCGTCGAATACATTGTCGTTGTGCAGGGCGATAACGCCGAGCCGCCAGCCGGTGGCGCCGAAGAATTTCGAGAATGAGTAGACACACAGGGTGTTGCGCGGGCATCTGGCGAACAGCGACACGAAATCGTCGGCGAAAGTGCCGTAGACGTCGTCGGTGACGATGAACAGGTCCGGCCGCTTCTCCACCAGCGCCGCCAACTGGTCCAGCACGGCGTCGGACAATTTGGACGACGGTGGATTGCTCGGGTTGACGAGGCAGAAGATTTTCACCGCTGGGTCCAGCAGCTTGTCGATTTCGGATTGCGGCAACTGCCAGTCGTCGAGCCGGTCCATGCGAATATCGACAATCTCGAGTCCGTATTCGCCGAGCACCGGGATTTCCAGATAGGGCGAGAAGATCGGTGTCGCGATGCCGATCTTGTCGCCCGGCTTGACCAGGCCGTTGGCGCGCAGGGTCTGGAAGATGTAGGTCATCGCCGCAGTTCCGCCCTCGGTGGCGAACACCGAGAAGTCGCCGCGCGACGGCAACGGCCCGAACATCTCCTGGGCCAGATAGGCTTTGACGATTTCCTCGGTATGAATCAGCATCCGCGGTGGCGTCGGGTAGTTGCATCCGAGAAACGCGCTGACCATTTCGAACAGGAAGGCTTCCTGGTCGAGTCCGAGCTGGTCCTTGATATAGGACAGCGCCGAGCGCAGGAAACGCACTCCGTCCGACGTGCGGTGGTGAATCGCATAGGCATCGAAGCGCGTGACGATGCCGTCATGCTCCGGCAGGCCGCCGAAGCCGCTGTCGAGATAGGAGTAGGAACGTTCCGACTCGCGCAGCGAAAAGTCGCCGAGGCTGAGGAATGCCCAGCGCGGCAGGGTCGCCAGAAAATTCGGGTTGCCGCGGCCGGCATTCAGCATCAGCCGCTGCGAGTCCGACGAGGCGATCTCGATCAGCCGGTCTTTCAGTTCGAACGGGCTCAGCGTGGCGTATTGCTCGTAGTTGCGGTCCAACATGGGGGAGTCCTCGATGGGTGAAGGGGGCTTTATGGCGTGGCGTTGGTGGTGATGATGCCGACGATCAGCGGTCCCCACAGCGTCAGGAACACGTTGGCGACGGCGTAGGTGACGGTGAATGACACCACCGGCGTCGCGTTGCCGGCTTTCTCCAGCAGCGCTGCGAAGGCGGGATTGGCGCTGCGGCCGCCGGCGACGCAGGCCAACGCCTCGATCGGGTTCTGGATTCGCAGCACGTAATACGAGAAGAGGAAGGTGACGATCTGCGGAAGCAGGGTGATGCCGACGCCGAGGAAAAACAGCGTCAGTCCGTGGTTCTGGATGGCGACCAGCGCCTGCGGGCCGGCGGAAATGCCGACAATACCAACGAACACGGCGAGGCCGAAATCGCGCAGGAAGTTCGATGCACCGGTCGGAAGCGCGGCGAATTTTGGATGGACGCTGCGCAGCCAGCCGAAGAACAGGCCGGCCAGCAGACAGCCACCGCCATTGCCGATCGAGATCGGGATGCCCCAGATCTTGAACTGCACCATGCCGATCAGCATGCCAATCAGCATGCCGATGCCAAAGAAGATGAAGTCGGTCACCGCGGCGGCGGTGATCTTGTAGCCGATCTTGCCTTGCACGCGATTGAGGTCGACCGGGCTGCCGGTGAAGTGCAGCTCGTCGCCGCGCTTCAATTGCAGCTTGTCGAGCACGGGCAGGTCGAGTCCCATGCGCTTGACCGCAGTCAGGAACACGCCGTGGCGGGTTTCGACATTGACCTGATCGTGAATCTCGCCGATAGCATGATTGCACAAAGCGCGATTGGTGAGAATGATCTCGCGGTTTTCCTGCACCAGCAGCAAACCGTTCGGCGGCGTGACCTCCTTGCCGAATAGCGATGACGCCACCTCCAGCCGCGCCACCTGTCCGGTGATCGCGACGCGGTCGCCGATGGCGATAATGGCGGCATCGGTGAGGTCGAGCGTCTTGCCTTCGCGGTAGATCGCCTCCACCGAAGCGTCGGAGAGCTGCCGGTCGATCGCCAGCGTGGTGAGGCCGGCGGCCTTGCTGGTGGCGCCGACTTCATAGATCCGAGTGGCGATGGAGCTCGCGGCATTGAACTGGCCGGGATCGAGTTCACCGCGGCCGCCGGACAATTGCGCGGCAAGCTTGATCGCTTCGGCGCGGATGTCCCACTTCATCACCCGCGGCAGGAACCAGCTGACCATGATGATCGGGCCGAGCGAGCCGAAGATGTAGCAAACCGCGTAGCCGACCGCGACGTTGGTCTGCATCGTCTTCATCAGTTCGGGCGACAGGCCGAGCTTGCCGATGGCATCGCCGGCGGTGCCGATGATTGCCGACTGGGTCAGGCCGCCGGCGGCGAGGCCCGCCGCCATGCCGCGGTCCAGGCCGAACAGCCACGCCGCGCCGAGCACGCAGAGCAGGCCGGTGAAGCACATCACGAAGGCGGAGGCGAGCTGGTTCAGCGAGCGGCGGTTGAGCGCGTGGAAGAATTGCGGGCCGCCCTGAAATCCCACGGCATAGATGAACAGCGCGAAGAATACGCCCTTGATGCCGCTGTCGATGTTGACCCCGAACTGGCCGATGACAACTCCGACCAGCAGCGTTCCGGCGATGCCGCCCAGCGTGAAGCTGCCGATCTTCAGCTTGCCGACGAAATAGCCGAGCGCGATGGTGAGAAACAGCGCGAGCAGCGGCTCGGTCGTGACCAAGCGATGCAACAGGTCCATATGATCTTTCAAGAATTGGAGAAGTGCCCGGCATCGGGCGACACGCGTGAGCAGAAGCACCGCGAGCATGGCGGTGAGCGCGTGATGGCTCGAAGAACGCTATGCGCTGTTCCGGACACGACGGATTGATCTGCATCAACATAAGCCGCTGCGATTGGTGCCCAATGCAAAAGTCGCCATGTCGGTCAGCGGCCCGACGAGGTGCGACGCCTCATTATTCAATGAGCGCTTTCAGCGCCTGATGGACCGGCGACCAGGCTTCGCTTCCCCTCCAGTTCAGAGATCAAACCATGCCCACATTCAAACGGCATTTCAGGCTCCGGGCTCTTCTCGAAAAGCGCGGCGATGTCATTCGTCGCGCCTACTCCTTGCCGAGGGGGGGAAGAGCGCAATCATCTTCGGAAGCTTGGCCTGACGATAAGATCGCTTTGCAGAAACAGCACCTGGCTCAATGCCAACGTCATTGACGGGCCGCTGCTGCCCGACCGGACACCGTCGGCGCCGAAGTCGCCGCAGGATTGATTCCGGCACGACTTCACTCACAGGCGGCCATGCCGGCCGCAGCCCGGGCCCGACACAGGACTTGATCTGGCGGATGCTCGCCGCCGATGGGCTCGACGGCCATCTTCGGCCGGCAGCCGCGCGGCACCGCCGCCTCAATCCCGCCGCACTGTCGGGGATTTTCAGGGGATATCAAGGGTTTGCAGGCCCCGTACGGGGGCTCAAAACAGCCGTTCCCGCTTGCTTCGTTCCCGCGCATCCTTTATCCGGTGGGGAGCCTCGCATGCGAGCGGCCGCGGCCGTGTTTTGGCTGGGCGCTCCGGCATGATTTGCGGCACGGGAAAGCGTTTCCCGCCGCAGTCATGCGCCACGAAGTGATTTGCAGGGGACTACCTCGAAATGGCCAATGTTGTCGTCGTCGGCGCCCAGTGGGGCGACGAGGGAAAAGGCAAGATCGTCGACTGGTTGTCGGAGCAGGCGGAT